>JALSSM010000245.1 GCA_026984275.1 Gammaproteobacteria bacterium | reverse complement strand
CTCTATCGTATTTCTTTCCACCAGATTAATCGACTGGCACATATTGCAAAAATCGATCACTTCTCCGAGTTCAATACCCGTATTCATTGCAATATCATGAACTGTATCAGAGTAGGTTACCATGTATTCCGCAAGTGCAAGATGATTATCAGTATGATTCACATATTCAAACTCTGGCTTCTTGATAAGGTTTAATCGATCAGTTGCCTGTAAAGGTTTGAGCAATTTCCCCTCTGTTCCAAACATGGTTGCTGTATAAACCAGTTCCCATAATGATTTCGGGAAGGTACCACTAAAGGCCTGTTTTCTGATCTCATCACCTCTATTCTCAAAGCTGAACTCTCCGGCATCAACACAGAACATTTCTGTGTATTCATTCAGATCTCTGGAAAAAATAAACCAGTCTTTTTCAGAACAAATATCAAGCGGCGGAAAATCGGGATGCGTAATTTCGACAGATTTTTTCTGTTCTATGATCCGGTTAATTAAACGAAACAATCTGTTTTGTGGCTCTCCTGTGGCAATTAATAATCCAATTGACTGACACGCATTACAAAAATCAATCACAACTGGCAAATCTATTTCCAGAATATTTGCAACATTACCCACCGTTGCAGAATGGCTGATCATATAATCTGCAATAGCAATGTGTTCTTCGGTATGAGGAGCCATTTCGAACTCCGGAAGTTCAATCAAATGTAACTGATCTTCAGGTTGCAACGGCTCCAGTAATGTTCCTTCTGTGCCCAACAATGTGGCCGTATAAATCAACTCCCATATCGCTTTTGGGAAAGAACCACTAAACGCCTGCCTGCGGATTTCATCCCCCTTTTCTTCGATCGTAAACTCATTAACATTTGTGCGAAAAAGGCTGGCCTGTTTACTCAAGTCACCGGGGAAAATAAACCAGTGTTTTTCAGAACAGATTTTTATTGAGGGAAAGTCTGGATGACTGATTTCGACAGACTTGTTATCACGAATGATTTCTTTGATCAGGTGATGAAGTTTTGAATCACCGGAGAAATCATCTTTAATGGAAATAACTTCAGACACTTCTGGAGTTTGATGTTCCGATTCTTTCTCTGTAGCCTTGCTTGCAGTTTGTACCTTTATCTTATTCTGTTCTTTTCTGTCATGATCGTTGTTGGCCGTTTCTTGCTGATTGGTATTATCAAGCGGACTTTTGACCAGCAAATCGATCTGCCTGAGAGTTGCCAGCACTGTATTATAATTTAACGGCTGATCTATCATGAATCGAAGAACAGGTTGCTCTTTTTGATTCTTTTTCGTTACACCAACCAGCAAGGGAGCATCATCTTTTTCTGCATTGTCTTCGATAATCTTTCGACCTGTCTTGCTATTCAGATCGAGAATGATTACCTGAGCTAAAGCGATATCATCAGTACATTCCCAGGCACCTGTTTCAAAACCTGAAGCAGTTTCAATCGCCGCCTTTATAATGACGCTATCATTTTTCTCCAGACCGGCAATGGCAATTTTACGTTCAGACACTCTTTTCACCCACTCTTTATCTCAGGCCTGAATCAATAAAGACTCTACAGCCCATTCGGTAGATAGATCTATAACACGCTGACCAATAAAGACTCAATAAAGAATTGTGAACATCTGAAATTTAACTGTGAACGAATCTTTCAAGATTAAAAGGCAATAAATCAATAAGCTCCCGTAAGTACAGGTTTTTACGCTATACTAATGTCACTTCCTGGTAGTAACTAATAATAAGATTCTTTTTAATGACAACAGGTTATAGAATCTAATTCACTTTAAGAACTGACAAATGAGGACCAGAAACTTGACTGATTCAAATACGCCATCGACAGGCAATAAAATTTCTATCTCTAATGGTAAACTGAATGTACCAGATGATCCGATCATTCCTTTTATTGAAGGTGATGGAATCGGTCCTGATGTCTGGAGCGCTGCCGTTAGAGTCCTGGATGCAGCTGTTGAGAAGTCCTATAAAGGGAAACGCCGAATTCACTGGATGGAAGTTCTGGCCGGTGAAAAGGCAAATATTGAAACAGGCAGCTGGCTGCCAGAAGAAACACTGGATGCCTGTCGTGAATATCTTGTTGCTATCAAAGGTCCACTGACGACGCCCATCGGTGGTGGTATTCGATCACTTAACGTTGCATTGCGGCAGATACTTGATCTGTATGTCTGTCTGCGTCCGGTTCGCTGGTACAAAGGTGTCCCTTCTCCGGTTAAACAACCTGAACTGATCGACATGGTTATTTTCCGTGAAAATACTGAAGATATTTATGCCGGAATAGAATTTGAAAGCGGATCAGAAGATAACCGTCGGTTTCTGGAAATATTAAAAAATGAATTCCCAAATTATTTTCAGAAAATCCGATTCCCTGAGTCCTCTGGAATAGGAATCAAACCTGTTTCACAAGAAGGTACTGAACGACTGATCAGAGCGGCCATAAAATATGCCGTGGATAATGGCCGAAAAAGTATCACCATCGTCCATAAAGGCAACATCATGAAATTCACCGAAGGTGCTTTCAGAAACTGGGCATACCAACTTGCAGAAAATGAGTTTTCTGATCAAACCTATACCTGGGATCAATGGGAACGAACCAAAACGGATAAAGGTGGACAGGCTGCAAATGAAGAACAGGAAGCGGCCCTTGCCTCTGGAAGAGTCCTTGTTAAAGATGCCATCGCAGATATTACCTTACAACAGGTTTTAACCCGCCCGACTGACTTTGACGTGATCGCCACCATGAATCTTAATGGTGACTATCTCTCTGATGCACTCGCCGCACAAGTGGGTGGAATTGGAATAGCTCCTGGTGGCAATATCAACTATGACACGGGGCATGCGATCTTCGAGGCCACACATGGTACAGCACCAAAATACGCTGGTCAGGACAAGGTGAATCCGGGTTCATTACTCTTGTCTGGTGAGATGATGTTGCGTTACCTGGGCTGGAATGAAGCAGCAGATTCAATCATCCATGCGATGGATAAAACGATTGCTGACAAAACAGTGACCTATGATTTTGCACGTCAGATGGAAGGGGCGACGGAAATTAAATGTAGCGAATTTGCTGATGCCTTGATCTCAAACTTATGACGATCATATATATTTGTAAACATTAACCGATGTCAGACAACTACGATAAAGAACACGTTGTTCCTGAGTGTTCACGAATCATATATGAGGGCTTCCAACGCTATAATAAAAATTTTCAAAGAATAACTGATCGTGCCCATATACGGTTTACTCAAAGGGACTGGAAAGGTCACCAACAGGATATTGCGGATCGAATAGAGCTTTATGAGAAATCAGCAACACGTATTGCTGAATCAATCAAAAAAGTTCTACAAGAAAACCCTGACAACTATCAATTGTGGAAAGAGGTCAGATCGTATCTGGGTGAACGTCTGAAAAATATTCCAGATTCTGGATTTATTAAAACTTTTTTTAATTCCATCACCCGCCGTGTTTTTAAAACCACTGGAAATGATCCAGAGCTGGAATATATTTTCTCCAGTATGGATGAGGGCAGCGATCGCATTGCTTCTCTCAACCTACGTAGGTATCCTTATTGGGGTTCACTCCATACCCTCTTTGAAGAGGTTCTTGAAGATACTGTTTTTGGTGTGGAATATGCGAACCAACCCAAAAGTACCCATCTAATTGCTGATAAAGTCTCGCATTTCTGTCAGAAATATCTTGATGATAATGATGAGTTTATCCGGTTTGAGTTTATAGACTCATTATTTTATCAATCCGCCAGAGCTTACCTGGTTGGAAGAATCATAAAACGGAAAAGAATTGTACCTATTGTAATCGCCTTCGAAAACACAGATGAAGGTATTCGTATTGATGCCGTCTTAATGAGTGACGATGAAGTCAGTATTGTCTTTGGTTATACGCGTTCCTATTATTTTGCTGATCCAAGATCTGTAGAAGCAGCTGTCCATTTTATCCATTCGATGCTGCCAGATAAACCTGTCGATGAGTTGTTCACTGTATTAGGGCGAATGCGACAAGGAAAAACTGAACGATATCGATCATTCACAAAACACCTGTACAAAACAAAAGATAAATTTGTCCATGCTGAAGGTGATAAAGGACTGGTGATGATCGTTTTTGATTTGCCCTCCTATGATCTGGTTTTCAAGGTTATCCGTGACCGCTTCGGATTTCCGAAAACCATTTCCCGAAAAGGTGTTTTAGACAAATATAAACTCGTATCAAAACATGATCGTGCAGGCAGGCTGATTGATACCCAGGCTTTTTTTAATATTGAATTTCCTGTACAACGTTTTTCTGATGAATTACTAAAAGATCTGATCAAAAATGCGAAAGATACCGTTAGCTTGAACAAAGACAAGCTTTTAATAAAGCATGTCTATGTTGAACGCCGGGTAAGGCCTCTTAATCTTTACATCAAGGAAGTCGGAAAAGAACAGGCAGAGCTGGCCATTCTTGACTATGGACAAGCATTAAAAGATCTGGCTCAGACCAATATATTTCCTGGCGATCTTTTACTGAAGAACTTTGGAGTCACGCATCATAACCGTGTTGTATTTTACGATTATGATGAAGTCGCACTCATTACTGAATGTAATTTCAGAGCGATTCCAGAGGCCGATGATTACAATGATGAGATGAGAGCAGATACCTGGTACCACGTAAACGACAATGATATTTTTCCAGAGGAACACCTTAAGTTTTTAGCGATGAATAAGGAATTACAATCTCTGTTTATGAAGGTCCATGGTGAGCTTCTGACTGTAGACTATTGGCGTGATGTTAAAGCACGTCATCTGGCAGGTGAAGTTTCAGCGGTCATTCCCTATTCCCGGCCAACTATACCACTCGACTATTAAGAGAATCATTATGGAACACGTTGCAATTCTTGGTGCCAGCAATAACCCGTCCCGTTATTCATATAAAGCCCAGATTAAACTGGTCGACCTTGGACATGTTGTTTACCCAATCTCGCTTCATGAAAAAGAGGTTCTGGGTATTAAAAGTTATTCCTCATTACTGGAAATCGATCAGGACATTGAGACGGTAACCGTTTATATCAACCCTCAACACGTTCATCAGATCGTGAATGACATTCTTAATTTGAAACCACAACGGGTTATCTTCAACCCGGGTTCTGAATCTCCGAAAGAAATGGAAATACTTGAACAAGCAGGGATCAATACAGAGGCCGCTTGTACCCTCGTGCTATTGGCTACTAATCAGTTTGAAGATTAAGGAATTAATATTATGGATCGCTCCGCAGCATCACCAAGAACTATCTATCTGAAAGATTACAAACCTTCTGATTACCACATTAAAACGGTTGATCTGAGATTTATTCTTAATGAAGATATAACACGAGTAATTTCAAAATTACAACTACAACGCAACTCTGATCATTCAAACCCACTTATATTGGATGGTGAAGCGTTAAAACTCTTTTCAGTTCGTCTGGATGGAAAAGACTTAGCGACTGATCAATACAAAATAGATGATCGAACACTAACAATCGACAATCTGCCTGATCAGTTCCTGCTGGAAATTGAAACCGGGATCGATCCGGCTGCAAATACTTCACTGGAAGGTTTATATTTATCGAGCGGAAACTACTGCACACAATGTGAAGCTGAAGGTTTTCGCAAAATGACCTATTATCTTGATCGCCCCGATGTCATGGCCGAATTCACGACAACGATTGAGGCAGACAAAACAAAATATCCGATCCTGTTATCCAACGGCAATCTTGTCGCCAAAGACGATCTTGATAATAATCGACATTTTGTAACCTGGCACGATCCACATAAAAAACCCTGTTACCTGTTTGCACTTGTCGCTGGTGATCTGGCATTAACGGCAGACCACTACACCACCAAATCAGGCCGCCATATTGCGCTGGAAATATACACTGAACATCACAATGCTGATAAGACTGATCACGCGATGCAGTCTTTAAAACGCGCCATGAAATGGGATGAAGATACCTTCGGGCTGGAATATGATCTGGATATCTACATGATCGTCGCCGTTGATGATTTCAACATGGGGGCGATGGAAAATAAAGGGTTGAATATTTTCAATTCCAAATACGTTTTAGCTACCCCGGAAACCGCAACAGACACAGATTATATTGGCATCGAAGCCGTGATCGGTCATGAATATTTTCATAACTGGACGGGCAATCGAGTCACTTGCCGAGACTGGTTTCAGTTAAGTTTAAAAGAAGGTTTGACCGTTTTTCGTGATCAGTGTTTCACGGCTGACCTAAATTCACCTGCAGTAAAACGCATCGATGATGTACGTATATTGCGTACCCATCAATTTGCAGAAGATGCGGGTCCGATGGCGCATCCGATCAGACCGCAATCTTACATGGAGATCAACAACTTCTATACGATGACGGTCTACAACAAAGGGGCGGAAGTGGTACGTATGTATCAGACTTTATTGGGTAAAGATGGTTTCCGTAAAGGCATGGATCTGTATTTCCAACGCCATGATGGACAAGCGGTGACAACAGACGACTTCCGTCATGCAATGGCTGACGCAAACAATACTGATCTGTCACAGTTTCAGAACTGGTACGATCAGGCAGGTACACCAGAACTATTCGTTACCGAACACTGGGATGAAGTGACCGGAAAATATACCCTTACCTTCCGTCAGCAATGTCCACCAACACCAGAGCAAGAAAAGAAAAAATCGTTTGTCATTCCTGTACGAACTGATCTGCTCGATCCTGAAGGACAATCCATGATCAAAGAAACTGTTTTGATCATGGAAGAAGAAGAACAGCGATTTGAATTTAATGGCTTATCCCGACGACCGATCCCTTCACTGCTTCGTGGCTTTTCTGCACCCGTGAAACTACACTTTGACTACAGCAATGATCAACTTGCGTTTCTCATGGCGGATGACACGGATCAATTCAATCAATGGGAAGCAGGACAAAGGTTGGCCATGCGAGTATTACTTGATCTGGTAGAAAGGATCAAAGCTGGTAATGTGTTAATTCTTGAACAAAATTTTGTTGAGGCATTCCAGAAAACCTTACTCAGTGATAACGATCCGGCACTGATCGCTGAAGCACTCACACTTCCTTCAGAAAGTGATATTGCCCAGCAAATGGAAGTCGTCGATCCGGAAGCAATCTATCAGGCCAGACGATTTATGCGAAAAACACTGGCAAAAGACCTGCAAGATGACTTACAGAACGTGTATGAGAAAAACAGGCAACAAGGAAAATATGAAATTGCTCCGGCCAACATGGCAAAACGACGATTGCAAAATTGTACACTCGCTTACCTTACCTGTCTGGACAGCAATGGCACTAAACAACTGGCAATGAAGCAATTCACAGAATCAAAAAACATGACAGACAGGCTCGGAGCACTTCATTCATTAGTGGGAGAAGACTCAGAAGAAAGAGAACAAGCACTAGCAAAATTTTATGATCGCTTCAAAGATGATCAACTCGTGATCAATAGCTGGTTCAGTATTCAGGCCAGCACCAGTTTGCCGAACACCCTGGATACCGTAAAAATGCTACTCGATCATCCAAAATTCAGCATTAAAAACCCCAACAAAGTCCGATCATTGATTGGAGCTTTCGCTCAGATGAACCAGCGTTGCTTTCACTGGGATGACGGATCAGGCTATCGTTTTGTTGCCGATCAAATCATAAAACTCGATCCTGTGAATCCACAAGTTGCCTCAAGGCTTGTTCGTGTATTCACCCGCTGGAAACGCTTCGATGAAAACCGACAGGTATTGATGAAAGATGAACTTGAAAGAATAAAGGATCAATCTGGTTTATCGAAAGATGTTTTTGAGATTGTTGAAAAATGCCTTGGTTAAAACCTGCTCTACTGATGTCTATATGCACCGATTATATGTCATTTGTGTTTAATATAATTAAGTAACCTGAACTCGCGACAAAGATAGCCATCCTTAAATTGAAACGCTGTTTTTCCTGATAGATAGAAGTCACCAGATAGATTAGAATAATCTAAAACTTGGGGAACTAATATGATATCTGAAGAACTCGTCGATATATCTCGATTACAGTTTGCAGTAGTTGCTTTATACCACTTCCTGTTTGTACCACTGACAATCGGATTGACATTCCTGCTCGCCATTATGGAATCAGTTTATGTAATGACCGGAAGGCAGGTATACAAGGACATGGTGAAGTTCTGGGGTAAGTTATTTGGCATCAACTTCGCTCTGGGGGTGGCGACAGGTCTGACCATGGAATTCTCCTTTGGTACGAACTGGGCCTATTACTCACACTATGTAGGTGATATTTTCGGAGCACCGCTGGCAATTGAAGGTTTGATGGCGTTCTTTCTCGAGTCCACCTTCGTTGGTATGTTCTTTTTTGGCTGGGATCGCATGTCGAAGGTGCAGCATCTTGTCGTAACCTGGTTGATGGCCATTGGAACAAACCTTTCAGCATTATGGATATTGATCGCTAATGGTTGGATGCAAAATCCGGTGGGTGCAGAATTCAATATTGAAACCATGCGTATGGAGATGACCAGCTTTGCCGAGATCCTCTTTAACCCGGTCGCGCAGGTGAAGTTTATTCATACTGTTGCGGGTGGTTATGTTGCCGGTTCTATGTTTGTCCTGAGTATCAGTGCATGGTATTTACTCAAAGGTCGTGACATTGGTTTTGCAAAACGATCATTTGCGGTGGCGGCTGGTTTTGGTACCGCGGCTATTTTCTCGGTAATTTTACTGGGTGACGAAAGTGGTTATGAAACAGGTGAACTACAAAAATATAAACTGGCTGCTATAGAAGCCGAATGGGAAACAGAAGAAGCGCCTGCTGCATTCACGCTATTTGGATTTCCAGATCAGGAAGCTCAGGAAACTCATAACGCCATCAAGATCCCATATGCACTGGGTATTATTGCTACACGATCACTGGACGAGAAGGTGACGGGGCTCAAAGATATTATCAAGGAAAATGAACAACGAATAAGGAATGGATTGATCGCCTATGGAGCATTTGAGAAGATCCGTGCGGGTGATGCATCTGATACCGAAAAAGAACATTTCAAAGAAACGCTTAGTCAAGACTTTGGCTATGGGCTGTTACTCAAGCGATATACTGAAAATGTTGTTGATGCAACCGAAGAACAAATAAAACTGGCGGCTAGAAATAGTATCCCGAAAGTTGCACCGCTGTTTTTTGCCTTTCGGGTAATGGTCGGTGCGGGAGTCGCGATGTTGGCCGTATTCCTGCTGGCATTTTATTTCACTGCCAAACGAACCGTGTTTAAGAAACGCTGGCTACTCTGGCTGTGCTTTATCAGCTTACCGTTACCCTGGATCGCCATCGAGTTTGGCTGGTTTGTTGCTGAATATGGTCGTCAACCATGGGCTGTTGGTGAAATTTTGCCTACTGCACTTGCGGTTTCCAGCCTCGAATATAGCGATGTGGTCAATAGCCTGATTGGTTTTATCGTGTTTTATACATTTTTACTCATTGTTGAAGTGTATTTAATGCTCAAGTTTGCCCGCCTCGGACCAAGCTCGTTACACACAGGTCGCTATCATTTTGAAATGGCAAATACTTCAACTCAAAACAATCATTTACTTTAGGAGGGCTGGTCATGGAATTTCTGAGTTATGAATATTTAAGACTGGCCTGGTGGATCATTATTGGTGTTCTCTGGATTGGCTTCGCCTTAACCGAAGGATTCGATATGGGTGTTGCCATGATCCTGCCTTTTGTCGGAAAATCAGATGAAGAACGTCGGATCGCGATCAATGCTATTGCGCCACACTGGGATGGTAATCAGGTCTGGTTGATCCTGGCCGCTGGTGCTCTGTTCGCAGCATGGCCTACCTTGTATGCGACTGCTTTTTCTGCAATGTATCTGGCTCTGTTGATCCTGTTATTTTCATTATTTTTACGTCCGGTCGGTTTTGATTATCGATCAAAGTTACCCAGCCAAAAGTGGCGTAACTTCTGGGACTGGGCCTTGTTTGTACCCGGTGTAATCCCACCACTGATCTTTGGCGTTGGTATGGGCAATCTGTTTCTTGGAATTGGTTTCCAATACGATGATCATATGCGTTCTTCGTTTGACACCAGCTTTTTCCAGTTATTACATCCCTTTGCCGTCTTGTCAGGGCTGCTGGCAATCGCCATGTTTATGATGCATGGCGCAAGTTATCTGATGCTCCGATCAGAGGGAGTCGTTCATGAGCGTTCCAGGGAGTTCCTCAGAATTGCAGCCATGGCCGTTATTGCTCTTTTTACAATTGAAGGCCTCTGGTTATGGCTGGGAATTGATGGTTATTCAATTAGTAGTGATTTGGATATCACAGCAGAGAGTAACCCGCTGATTAAAACAGTTGCCGTTGGCGAAGTCACCTGGCTGCATAATTATTCTGTATACCCCTTGTTCATGATCGCTCCATTGCTTGGTTTTGGTGGTGCATTGATAGCACTGGTAATGGGTAAGGTAGAAAAACCGGTACTGGCTTTTTATGGTTCTTGCTTGAGTTTGATCGGTATCATTTTAACGGCTGGTTTTTCACTCTTTCCGTTTATTTTCACTTCCAGTTTAAATCCAAGTCATAGTTTGACCATGTGGGATGCGACCTCAAGCAAATTAACATTAAATGTTATGTTCTGGTCAGCGTTTATCTTTGTGCCGCTGATACTTGCCTATACATCATGGTGCTATAAAGTCATGTGGGGCAAGCATACGGTCGAAAGTATCCGCGAAAATGATCATACACTTTATTAAGAACAGACAGAATTAAGGAGAATTTATATGTGGTATTTTGCATGGTTACTTGGGGTCTTACTGGCATGCGCTTTTGGCATCATCAATGTTATGTGGCTGGAGCTAAATGGACTGGAAGACGACGAATAACCCTCTGATCAGATCAGTGCAAAATACTGATCTGATCTCCCTTCATCCCTGATCCCTTTAGATCGATCCATGAAAACCTCTGACTTTCTCAAGTCACAAAAGTCCCTTACTCAAAATTACCTTTCAATTGCTATTGGCCTGGGACTGACGTCGGGTTTTCTGTTGATCCTGCAGGCCTGGCTACTTGCCAGTATTATCACTGCCGTCATTTTCGAAAATGCTGCACTTGCTGAGGTGCGGGGCTGGCTTTACGGTATGCTAGCTGTTTTCCTGATACGGGCATTATTGAACTGGGTTTCGGAGATTATCGCGTTCAAGGCAGCGGCACTCGTCAAACTGAGTTTACGCAGCAGCTTACATCAGCACCTTCTATCGCTGGGTCCAATTGCCATTGATGGTGAACGAAGTGGGGAAATGATCAATACACTGATCGATGGTGTTGAAGCACTGGAAAATTATTACGCACGTTATTTGCCCACCATGTCATTGGTTGTCCTGATCCCTCTTTCGATTCTTGTTTTTGTTTTCCCGATTGACTGGATTTCAGGATTGGTACTTTTATTGACGGCTCCGTTAATCCCTTTTTTTATGATCCTGATCGGTAAAGGAACGGAACGACTGAATAAAAAACAATGGCGTAAACTTGCACGGATGAGTGCCCATTTTCTGGATATGATTCAAGGTCTGAGTACCTTGAAAATTTTCAATGCCAGCCATCGTGAAATTGAAACCATCCGGCGTATCTCAGAAGAGTATCGACGTTCTACCATGTCTGTTTTACGCGTCGCATTCCTGTCATCACTCGTTCTGGAATTTCTTGCCAGTATCAGTATCGCGATTGTTGCCGTCCTGATCGGTTTTCGCCTGCTCTATGGTGAGATTGATTTCTTTTATGGTTTTTTTGCGCTTTTACTTGCACCGGAATTCTACTTACCCTTGCGTAACATGGGTACGCATTACCATGCACGTTTAGAAGCCATCGGTGCCGCTGAAAAAATGCTGGATATTCTCGAAAAACCAATTCCAGATCAAGAAGGTAAGAATCTTCATTTTACGAACACAAAAAAAATAAACATCCAATTTAATCAAGTCTCTTTTTTTTACGATCAAAGAGGTGTTGCACTGAATGATTTTAATCTGCTGATCCCGGCTGGGAGTCGTGTTGCCCTGGTTGGAAAAAGTGGCGCAGGAAAAAGTACGGTCATTCGACTGTTAGCAAAATTTATCCATCCCTCTCAGGGAAGAATAACAATCAATGATATTTCTCTTGATGATCTCAATACAAAAGAATGGCGACAACATATCGCCTGGGTGCCACAAAATCCGCACTTGTTTAAAGGGTCTATCCGGGAAAATATTGCTCTCGGAATGACGGCAACA
>JALSSM010000244.1 GCA_026984275.1 Gammaproteobacteria bacterium | reverse complement strand
TTGATTCTCTAAAAATGGCTGAAAAAGACGCTCTACATATCAGACTAAATTATCCTCTCATCAATACAGAAACACTTACTATTAAGTCTAAATTATTATCTAGACTGGCTCGTGGCCATCGACAATACCTTTCTGTATTCAACAGCGAAAACCAATTGATCGGTGAAGCACTGTTAAGTGCAGAGTCACATCAATTTCGAATTGATAATGAACAACGATCTTATTCACACACATTGATAAAATTTCTGCATGAAGGTGTACACCACATCTGGATAGGATTTGATCATATCCTTTTTCTTGTCACCTTATTATTACCTGCCGTTCTGGTCTTTATTAAAGATCACTGGTTCTCAGTTACCAATATTAAAGATGCATTAATCAGCACAATAAAAATTGTTACCGCTTTTACAATCGCGCATTCAATCACTTTATCTCTTGCTGTCTTGAATATAGTTTATATACCTTCGCGTCTGGTGGAATCAGTGATCGCATTCTCCGTGATTCTCACAGCACTAAATAATCTTTACCCACTCTTCACAAAATCACGCTGGTTATTGGCATTTATCTTTGGATTGATTCATGGTTTCGGCTTTGCGGGAGTATTAACTGAACTGGGCCTTCCAGACGACAGATTATTTGTTTCACTGCTTGGCTTTAATCTGGGTGTGGAAGCAGGGCAAATAGCGATCGTTTCTCTTCTCTTGCCGATTCTGTATCTAATGCGAGAGGCTAATTATTACCGAATGATTGTTTTGCGCGGTGGATCGTTTGCTGCGTTGTTAATAGCATCAATCTGGTTGCTTGAAAGATCATTGGATGTTCAGGTTTTCGGAATCTAGCATCCAATATCAATTTTTACACGTATAAATAGTATCTTCTCTAAAAATAGAGGAATTGAAATTGTCTGAACACGTGCGATCACAGGTAGACTACGCTAAGATTAAAGATATAGCCAACCCGGGAAAAGATATGCAACATGCATCTGAAACTGCAGGGTTACCTGAATTGTCAGTGGCTGACAAGCTGAATGCCGAGGCTAAACGCTGTCTGACATTAATCGCTAAAAATGATGAAAATGCGATGGCCGATTTTTATGACGCAACACTAGGCAAGGTATACGCCGTCGCCTTACATATTGTGGGTTCACCGGAAGCAGCTGAAGAAGTTATTGAGGACGTGTATATGCAGGTCTGGCGAGATGCCGGAAAATATGACCAGGAACGTGCCCGAGTCATGACCTGGTTACAGACAATTTGTCGGAGCCGGTCATTGGACTATCTACGTCGTAGCGAGAAAGCTGATACGCATCCGGAGCCAGAATCACTTAATAAAGAAGTACAGACTTATGGTGATGACCCAGCAGATCTATTGCTAGTAACGGAACAGGAAAGTGCTGTCAATGCAGCATTAAAAGACTTGTCATCGGTGCAAAGACAACTCGTGGCACTGGCCTTTTTTAAAGGAATGAGCCATCAACAAATATCGGATCATATTGAAATGCCATTAGGAACTGTTAAGACACATATTCGAAAAGCAATTGTCTGTTTACAACAATCGCCAGGTATGGATGACGAGAGGTTTTCATTATGAAACACAATAAGACCGAACAACTTCTTCCAGATGAGATCTCGGACGCTCTGCTGGGTGCTATAAAACCTGTTCAACCAGAAGCGTTACAGGCTAAAAATCTACGTATCCGTATCCTGAATAAAATCCATGAATCAAAATCTACTGGTGTAAAAGATTTTCTAACCATTGAAAAAGATAAAGGTGACTGGGTAGAAGTGACACCTCTGGCCCGGTTTAAAATGCTGGTGGAGAATGGTGATGCCAGTTCATTTATTGTGAAACTGGAACCCGGCGCTGAATTTCCAGGGCATGATCATGCAGAAGATGAAGAATGCATGATGCTTGAAGGTGATCTCTGGATCGGTGATCTACATTTATTTGCAGGTGATTATCACCTCGCACCCAAAGGAATGCAGCATGATACTATCCGAACGGATAATGGTGCATTACTATTCCTTCGTGGGCCCATACCGGAACCAATGCTTCCTTTCATTTAATTGCTAAAGAACCTCTGACAAAATTTAGCAGTTCTTTGGTTTTGTTGTCATCTTCCCCCTTTTCTTTCTAAGCTGATCCATTCTTTTTTTGTGTGTAGTGATCTGAAATATCCATTGATCATTTTATATAAACCAACATCCATTATTTAATTTGTTTCGTATAAATATTCGTAACACCTTATAAATAAATCCAAATGGAGAAAGAAAATGACTCAACAAAAAACTAACAAAATATTAGTGCCAGCGATTGGTGCAGTTATAGTGTCTGGACTAGGCACTTCACTCGTAAGTGCAACGGAAAATCCATTTTTCTTACAGGATCTGAATGGCGGCTATAAGGTTTCAACAACAGAGAGAACAGGTTTTTATGGCAATGGACACGTTGCGCCTGTGTCTGATACAGAAATGTTGATCAAACAGGCTGAAGCAAAATGCGGTGCGGATAAAAGTGTCGAAGGAAAGTGTGGTGAGTCTAAAAAGATTGAAGGGAAATGTGACGCAGGAAAACAAGGAGAAGGAAAGTGCGGTGGATCCAAGAAAACCGAAGGTAAATGCGGTGCTGAAAAAAGTACTGAAGGTAAATGTGGCGAAGACAAACAAGGAGAAGGAAAGTGTGGTGCTTC
>JALSSM010000243.1 GCA_026984275.1 Gammaproteobacteria bacterium | reverse complement strand
ATCCGATAAGCTGTAAAAACTAAATCATTCCTGGAGAATAAATAGGGCTATGTTAGAAAAACCAACGTTGAAAAACCTCGATGATCACTGGGAACGGGAAGCCATTGTAAAACTCGCCCATTCTGCTCTCGACGAACAGAAAAAGACACGTCGCTGGGGGATTTTCTTCAAACTTTTGATGTTTGCGTATCTGCTGGCCATTTTATGGCTTTATATGCCCAAAAATATCACCGGTACTGGAGCCGGAAGTTCACATACGGCACTTGTTGAGTTAAGCGGCGTTATTGCACCAAATACTGAGGCAAGTGCTGATCGTGTCATAACAGCACTACGAAATGCTTTTGAAGATGAAGGAACTAAAGGTGTCATACTGCGGATCAATAGTCCAGGTGGCAGTCCTGTCCAGTCCGGATATATAAATGATGAAATAAAGAGATTACGAAAAGAATATCCAGATAAACCACTTTATGCCGTGATCACGGATATTTGTGCCTCTGGCGGCTATTATGTTGCTGCAGCAGCTGACAAAATCTATGCAGACAAGGCAAGCCTGGTAGGCTCTATTGGTGTACTGATGAATGGCTTTGGATTTGTTGATGTAATGGAAAAACTGGGGGTAGAAAGGCGCCTGATTACGGCGGGTGAGCATAAAGGCTTTCTTGATCCATTTACGCCAGTAAATGAAGAAGAGGTTGCTCATGTTAAAAGTATGCTTGGTGATATTCACAATCAATTTATTAACACGGTCAAAGAAGGTCGAGGTGATCGACTCAAATCGGGTAATGAGACTTTCAGTGGCTTAATTTGGACTGGTGAAAAGAGTGTTGAAATGGGGCTTGTTGATGGTCTGGGTAGTAGTAGTTATGTTGCCAGAGAGATCATAGGGGAAGAAAAAATCGTCGATTTTACAGCCCGGGAGCCTTATTTTGAAAAACTGGCCAAACGTTTTGGTGCATCAGCCAGCGCCCAACTGATGCAACAGTTTACAGGCCAGACAACTGAATCATCGTTCCAATTACGATAGAACATCAAATCCTTCATTATTTAACATACTGACAAGACGGATCAGGGGAAGACCGATCAATGCGGTCGGATCTTCTCCTTCCATTTTCTTAAACAGGGTGATTCCCAGACCTTCAGATTTAAAACTGCCTGCACAATTCAAAGGTTGTTCCTTTTCAATATAGACTTTGATCTGTTCATCTGTGAGTTCACGGAAATAGACAGAATAGGGGACGATATCGACCTGATAGTGACCAGATCTGGAATTTAGCAGACAAACCCCGGTCAGAAATGTGATACAACGACCACGGGCTTTCTGTAATTGTTTCTCTGCTTTATCGATGGTTCCAGGTTTTCCAAGTATTTCATTGTTTATAACTGCAACTTGATCTGAACCAATAATAAACGCATTTTTGTGCCGTTCACCTATTGCATTGGCCTTCTCAATGGAAAGTCTTTGAACTAACTGATCAGCCGCTTCACCTGGCCTTCTGGTTTCATCAATTTCGGGTGACTCAGTGATGAATGCAACCCCCAGCCGTTTCAATAAGGCTTTCCGAAAAGGGGAGGAAGATCCAAGGATCAGTGATGGAGCGGTATCATGTGGTGATTTATTTTTATTCATCTGTTTATTTTATTACCAATTCAGAGAATGATCCCCTATAATGTGCGCCGCTTATGGTGAAGCATTTTCCAGAGCTCATTGACCCTTTCAAATTTGCCCGGCAAGCTGAAAAACTGCATGGTAAATTTCCAGTGGCTCAGATGAAACGTCTGAGTGACAGTCTGGACAGTGATGGTGGTGATGTCGAGTTTGAACTGACCTTTGATCGGAAAGAACGAGCCAGAGTTGCTACCGGTAGTTTCAGGACAGATGTTAAAATGGTCTGTCAACGTTGCCTGGATCAGGTTAATGTAGCAATAAGGGGAACAATTCATCTGGAATTTGTTGAGGGCGAAGAGGCTGAAGGTCGTTTCGAAGATCAGGGATATGAAACAGTCATTGTGAAAGATAATTCACTTTCTCTGTTAGAACTGATCGAAGACGAGGTGATTTTAGCTTTACCTTTTTCACCATTACATGAGAAAGGTGAATGCCCCGGTAGTACGATAGTTGAAAAATTACAGGTAACTAATCAAAACCCAGACAAACCGAATCCATTCGCGGTGCTGGCAAAATTGAAAAAAGATCAGGAGTAAGAAATGGCTGTACAAAAAAACAAGAAAAGTCCTTCACGAAGAGGCATGCGTCGTTCACACGATGCTCTGACCGCGAAGACTTTATCAACTGACCCAACAACGGGAGAAGTTCATCTGCGACATCACATCAGTCCAGATGGGTATTATAAAGGACGAAAAGTCATTAATACTGAAGAATAATCCTCAGTTGACTTTATAAAATAAGACTGGACGGACGTTGTATTGAATCTACAACATCTGAAACCAGCCAATATCCGATGAAAATTTCTATCGATGCAATGGGTGGTGACTTCGGTACTTCGGTCACAATTCCCGCATGTCTGCATGTCCTCGACAACAACTCTCAGTTAGAATTAGTTCTGGTTGGGAAAGAAGAGATTGTGAGCAAGGCTCTCAGTGAAGCAGGTGCATCCAGTCATCCCCGGATCAGTATACAAAATGCCACTGAAGTCGTAGAAAGTGATGAATCGCCCTCACTGGCTTTGAAAAGAAAGAAAGACTCTTCAATGCGTGTGGCCATCAATCTTGTGAAAGAAGGAAAGGCCAACGCATGTGTTAGTGCAGGAAATACCGGAGCGTTGATGGCAACAGCTCGTTTTGTTTTACGCATGTTACCCGGTATAGACCGGCCTGCTATCTGCAGTGGGATGCCCGGGATCAGTGGAAGTTCACATGTTCTGGATCTTGGTGCTAATGTGGATTCTAGTGCTGAACAGCTTGTCCAATTTGCTGTGATGGGTTCGATTCTGGTGAGTGCTGTACAAAATATCGAATCACCAACCATCGGATTGCTCAATATTGGTGAAGAGGAAGTTAAAGGAAATGAGCGAGTCAAAACAGCGGCAACATTATTATCCGATAGCAAGCTCAACTATATAGGTTTTGTTGAAGGCAATGATATCTATAAAGGCGAAATAGATGTGATTGTCTGTGATGGTTTTATGGGAAATGTTGCATTAAAAGCCAGCGAAGGTGTCGCTCATATGTTGACCTCTTTTGCTAAAGAAGAATTTTCCCGTTCTATTTTCACAAAGCTAGGAGCACTGCTGAGTCGGCCGGTACTGACTGCGATAAAAAAACGTACTGATCCCCGACGTTATAACGGTGCGAGCATGCTGGGTTTAAAAGGGATTGTGATAAAAAGTCATGGTGGTGCTGATAAGCTTTCATTTGCCCATGCCATTGAAGAAGCGATTAAAGAAGTCGATAAAAATGTACCTGATCAAATCCGAAACCAACTTGAAGATTATCTGGTAAAATCAACAACGTGATCAATTCGAGAATAACAGGAACAGGTAGCTACCTTCCCGAAAAAGTTCTGACTAATGAAGAACTGGCTGCCACAGTCGATACGACGCACGACTGGATAGTAGAACGCACGGGAATTCATAAACGTCATATCGTTGCTGAGGGACAGACAACATGCGATATGGCTGAACATGCAGCACGTCGAGCTTTAGACGCTGCAAACCTTGAACCAAATGATATCGATCTGATCGTTTTTGCAACGACCACTCCTGATCGAGTGTTCCCCAGTACGGCCTGCCTTCTGCAAAAGAGACTGGGTATCCATGAATGTCCGGCCTTTGATGTTCAGGCCGTCTGCACCGGTTTTATCTATGCTCTCGATATCGCTAATCGTTTCATTAAAACCAGTGGGGCGACACGAGCACTTGTTCTTGGTGCCGAAACCATGTCGAAAATAGTTGACTGGAATGATCGTGGAACTTGTATCCTGTTTGGTGATGGAGCTGGAGCTGTTGTACTTGAAGCCAGCGAGGAGCCGGGCATTCTCAGCTCACATATTCATGCCGATGGTGACTATGATGCTTTACTCCAGGTGCCCGTGGGAGAACAATATCTCACAATGCAGGGCAATGAAGTCTTTAAAGTTGCGGTTAAAACGTTGGGCAGAATTGTTGATGAAACATTAACAACCAATCATCTTGAAAAAAGTGATATCGACTGGTTAATACCGCATCAGGCCAATATCAGGATTATTCAGGCGACAGCTAAGAAATTGGGAATGAATATGGATCATGTCGTTGTTACCGTCGATGAACATGGTAATACTTCAGCGGCCTCTGTGCCCTTAGCACTTGATCATGCCGTTCGTAACGGACAAATTAAACAGGGTGAATTATTATTACTCGAAGCCTTTGGTGGTGGATTCACCTGGGGTTCTGCACTAGTGAGATTTTAAGATGAACACAGGATTTATTTTTCCAGGTCAAGGTTCCCAGTCAGTCGGAATGCTCGCTGAACTGGCTGATAAATTTGATGAAGTTGAAAAAACATTTGCTGACGCTTCTGAAGTACTCGGCTATGACTTATGGAAATTAACCATAGAAGGCCCCGCAGAAGATCTGAATAAAACTGAATGTACACAACCCGCTTTATTAGCGGCCGGTGTGTCTGTCTGGCGCGTTTTAAAAGATAATGTATCGGATCCTGCCGTGATGGCAGGTCATAGTCTTGGCGAGTATACAGCTCTGGTTTGTAGTGGATCGCTGGAATTTAATGATGCTATCTCACTGGTGGCTGATCGGGGTCGTTTTATGCAGGATGCTGTTCCAGCGGGTGAGGGAGCAATGGCTGCAATTCTCGGCCTGGAAGATGACGTTGTCGAAGGCATTTGTGATGCTGCAGAAGGAATTGTTTCCTGTGCTAACTACAACTCTCCTGGACAAATAGTGATCGCTGGACAACATTCTGCAGTAGAAAGTGTGATCGAAACATTGAAAGAAGCAGGTGCAAAACGCGCGATTCTATTACCCGTGAGTGTGCCATCTCATTGTGCACTTATGAAACCTGCGGCAGATGCCCTCGAGAAGAGACTCGAATCCATTACGATGACATCGCCGAACATCCCGGTCATTCATAACGTGGATGCTAAAATGCATTCAGAGCCAGCAGAGATTAAAAAAGCGTTAGTAGAACAACTTCACCAGCCAGTTCGTTGGGTAGAGGTGATGGGCGTTGTTTCAGAGAATTCTGATCAGGTTATCGAAAGCGGCCCGGGTAAGGTGCTCGCGGGTTTGAGTAAAAGAATCAACCGGGGACTGAGCTGTTATCCAGTCTTTGACCCGGCATCTTTAGAGAAGGCAATATCATGAAACTCAAGGAACAAGTTGCATTAGTCACTGGTGCGACCCGGGGAATCGGTAAAGCTATTTTACTGGAACTGGCAAAAGAAGGTGCGTATGTGATTGGTACAGCCACTTCAGAAGCGGGTGTAGATACGATAAATAACACACTGAAAGATAATGATTTAGATGGGCAGGCTCTGGTTTTAAATGTGGCAGATCCAGATTCCATCTCAGAACTGGTTAAAACACTGACGGAAGAGAATAAGTTACCTTCAATACTGGTTAATAATGCCGGTGTGACCCGGGATAACCTTTTAATGCGTATGAAAGAAGATGAATGGGATACCGTCATTGAAACGAACCTCACTTCCATTTTTCGAATGAGCAAGGCCTTTTTGAGAGGCATGATGAAGGCAAAATATGGTCGGATCATCAACATTGGATCGGTTGTCGGATTAACAGGAAATCCAGGCCAGGCAAATTATTGCGCAGCAAAAGCTGGCATGGCAGGATTTACAAAATCCATGGCTCAGGAGATTGGTTCACGTGGCATTACCGTTAACCTTGTCGCACCAGGCTTTATTTCAACCGATATGACCGACGAGTTAGATGAAAGTCAGAAAGAAGCGATGCTGGCCAATATACCCGTTGGTCGTCTTGGTGAAGTTAATGATATTGCGTCAGCAGTCAGTTTCCTTGCCTCAAAAGAAGCGGGCTTCATTACGGGCGAAACATTAAACATTAATGGTGGAATGTACATGCAATAACAATTATAACTTATTGTTTATAATGAACATTATTTTAAATAGTCTATTGATCGCTTGCAACTTGGTACAAAATCAATAAACTACACAACCTCGCAAATACAGATTGCGATTAGTCTTAAATTGGAGGAGTTTCCATAATGAGTAGCATAGAAGAAAGAGTCAAAAAAATCGTAGTTGAACAACTGGGTGTTAAAGAAGAAGAGGTTACTAATGAAGCTTCCTTCGTTGATGATTTGGGTGCAGACTCACTCGATACAGTTGAACTTGTGATGGCTCTTGAAGAAGAATTCAAAACAGAAATTCCTGATGAGGAAGCAGAAAAAATTACTACAGTTCAATTAGCTGTTGACTATATAAACGCTCACGCCAGTTAAGGCAGGCGTTCTGCAAAACAACCAGGGCCGTGTCATCTTTATGTCACGGCCTTTTTTGTTTTCTGATAAAATTCAAATCTATAATCGTCAAGGAGTGACGATCTTAAAAACATGTTTGTAAAATCTGACATGGAGTTCAGATCATTGACAAACTTGATCGATGACAATTTATCATGAGTAAAAAACGTGTTGTAGTAACCGGGTTGGGACTCGTGACTCCAGTTGGGAATACCGTTGAAACTTCCTGGGAGTCAATCCTGGCAGGAAAAAGTGGAGTCGCTCCTATTACCAGCTTTGATGTTTCTGAGTATTCAACACGCTTCGCTGCGGGCATCAAAGATTTCGACATCACAGAATATATTTCAAAAAAAGAATCCAGAAAAATGGATACCTTCATCCACTATGGAATGGCAGCAGGCATACAGGCATTTAATGATTCTGGCCTCGAAGTGACTGAAGAAAATGCGCCTCGTATTGGTGTCGTGATCGGATCAGGTATAGGTGGGTTAGATGGTATAGAGAAATGCCGCGACACGGTTATTAGCCGTGGGCCAAAAAAAATATCTCCATTTTATATTCCCAGCAGTATTATTAATATGATCTCCGGTAATTTATCCGTCCACTTTGGTCTCAAAGGTCCTAACTATGCCATCGTCACAGCCTGTGCAACGGGAACTCATAGTATTGGAGATGCTGCCCGAATGATCGAATATGGGGATGCCGATGTCATGGTTGCTGGTGGTGCAGAAATGGCAACAACACCGACAGGTCTCGGTGGTTTTGCGGCAGCTCGCGCACTTTCTTCACGGAATGATGATCCAGAGGCGGCAAGCCGCCCATGGGATAAAGATCGTGATGGTTTTGTACTGGGTGATGGCGCTGGCGTTATGGTGCTTGAAGAATATGAGCATGCCAAAGCGCGTGGTGCAAGAATCTATGCGGAACTGGCAGGTTCCGGTATGAGCGGCGATGCCTATCACATGACAGCACCTTCTGTCGGCGGTGAAGGTGCAGCTCGATGTATGGTCAGTGCGCTTCGTAATGCAGGGATCAATCCTGATCAAGTTGACTATATTAATGCTCATGGCACATCAACGCCCGCAGGTGATGTGGCAGAGACTCAGGCCGTTAAATCTGTCTGTGGAGATCATGCTTACAATCTGGCCATGAGCTCGACAAAATCCATGGTCGGACATGCACTGGGAGCAGCGGGTGGAATTGAGGCCGTTTTTGTAGCGCTTGCCATTCATGATCAGGTGGCACCTCCAACGATAAACTACACAACACCTGATCCGGATTGTGATCTTGATTATGTGCCAAATGAAGCGAGGAAAATGAATATTGATGTGGCGCTTTCAAACTCTTTTGGCTTTGGGGGCACAAACGGCACACTGGTTTTCCGAAAAATCTAGCCCCAGTGATATGGAACGGGAATAAAGTTTCTAATGCAACCTGCAGATTTTGAACGAAATATTCTCGTTAATGGAGAATATTCAGAGAACTTTCCAGTGATGGATCGTGGCTTGCATTATGGTCATGGCTTATTCGAGACCATCGCGATTAAGCAGGGGCAGTGCCAGCACTGGGATCGACATATGACCCGGTTAATTAAAGGCTGCAGCCAATTATCCATGACTCCTCCTGATCTTTCGCTCCTCTACAAAGAAGCTACCCAGCTTTCTGCTCAGGCCGATCAGATCGGACAAGCTGTTCTGAAAATAATCTATACCTGTGGCAGCGGTGGCCGAGGATATAGAACTCCCGATGAAACACAATCCAATCGTTTAATAATCCTTTCCGAATGGCCCGATTATCCAGACACAAACACACAAACAGGTATTGTGTTACGCCTATGTGAAACCCGCCTGAGTTCAAATCCTGCTTTGGCAGGACTTAAACATCTGAACAGGCTCGAACAAGTACTGGCACGTTCTGAATGGTCTGATCCCGATATCGCAGAAGGATTAATGCTCGATGGTCATGGCCAGGTGATAGAGGGAACGATGAGCAATCTCTTTTTCGTGAAAAATGATACGCTATGCTCACCAGAGCTGACCCAGAGCGGCGTAAAAGGAATCATGCGCGATTATGTGCTTGAGTTGGCAGAAAAGCTTGGCATTCACACGTATATTGATGACTTTACACCAGCGGATGTTTTTCAGGCGAATGAAGTGTTTCTTACGAATAGTTTGATTGGCATTTGGCCTGTCAATAAAATTTTATCAGATGAACCCGTTCGTTATAATTTACCCGGTCGTATCACATCAATTCTTATCGATCAGATGAATCATAAAAATCAATTATAAACATGATCAAGTTTCTGTTAAAAAGCTTATTAAGCGTTGTTTTTGCCGGGTTACTCTATGCTGGCTGGCTTTATATTGATGTACAGAAAACACTGGATCAGCCAATGACTCTTGAAGAAAGTCCCATGGTATTTACCGTCAATGCCGGTGATAGCATGAAAGCGATCTCTCACCGACTCAGCAAAACCGGTGCGTATCCACATCCCGAATTCCTGCGTATGAGCGCCAAGATCCGGAAGCTGGATAACAAAATACAGGTGGGCGAATATCATCTCACAGAAGGAATGACCCCGAATGACTTTCTGACCATGGTGACAGAGGGAAACGTTGTGCAGCACAGTGTGGTTCTGGTTGAAGGCCTGACTTTCAGACAATTCCTCGAAGCACTGGCAGCAAAAGATGACCTTAAAAAAGAACTGACAGATCTGACTGATGATCAGATCATGGCCAGGCTGGGCAAAGCTGGCGAACATCCTGAAGGTCGTTTTTTTCCGGATAATTATTTTTACACTTCCGATTCCAGTGATCTCGATATACTAAAACGTGCTTATCAGGCGATGGAAAAAATGACCACCGAACGATGGGAAAAACGTGAGAAAGATCTTCCCTATAAAAATATTTATGAGGCCATGACCATGGCTTCCATCATTGAAAAAGAAACGGGCAGGGCAGATGAACGTCCAACGATCGCCGGTGTTTTTGTGCGGCGATTAAAAAAAGGCATGAAGTTACAGACCGATCCCACTGTTATATATGGGATTGGCCCAGAATATGATGGCAACATTACACGTAAACATCTCAAAACTGATACACCTTACAATACCTATACCCGTAAAGGTTTGCCTCCAACACCAATAGCCATGTTCGGTACGGCCTCTTTTGAAGCGGCATTGCATCCGGAAGAAGGGAATGCTCTTTATTTCGTTGCAAAAGGAGATGGCAGTCATCATTTTTCGGCAACCTTCAAAGAACATGATAAAGCCGTTACAAAATATCAGTTGAAAAAATAATGACTGACGGAATAACGGGATTCTTTATCACACTGGAAGGCATAGAAGGTGTTGGTAAAACGACTCAAATGGAGTTTATTGCAAATTATCTACAGAAACAGGGCCGGGAGATCGTCATAACACGAGAGCCGGGAGGAACGCCGGTTGGTGAAGGTATCAGAGAACTGGTACTGGATAACAAACATACCGGCATGGCGGCTGATACTGAGTTATTACTGATGTTTGCTGCCAGAGCTGAGCATATTGAAAAAGTGATCAGGCCGGCACTTGAAGCTGGCAAAGATGTACTTTGTGATCGGTTTACAGATGCGAGTTATGCTTACCAGGGAGTTGGGCGGAAATTATCAAATGAAAGGATCTCCCTGCTGGAAAACTGGGTGCAGAAGGGTTTAAAACCTGATCTGACCTTATTATTTGATGCGCCAGTAGAGATTGGCCTTGAACGAGCAGCCAAACGCAGTGAAAAAGATCGGTTTGAATCCGAGGCCTTGGAGTTCTTTGAGGCGGTCAGAAATTGCTATCTGCAAATTGCCAGGAATGAACCTCAAAGAGTAAAAGTGATAGATTCCACACAGGCTGTCGAATCTGTCAAACAGCAGGTTCTTTCCGTTCTGGAAAAAGAAATGCCAAAGAATGATGGATAACAGCCTGTCAACGCTTTACCCCTGGCAACAACCACAATGGACAATGATCCAGTCAATGATATCGAATGACAGGTTGCCCCATGCTTTAATGATCACGGGCGCCAAGGGAATGGGGCTTTTGAATTTCGCAGACAATCTTGCCGCATCAATCCTTTGCGAACAACCTGACGAATCTGGTTATGGTTGTCAGAAATGTTCTGCCTGTCTCTTGTTAAAAGCTGATACTCACCCGGATCTCTTGCCTGTTTTTCCAGAAGAAGAGGGCAAGGAAATCAAAGTTGATCAAATACGTAAACTGGTCAGTTTTAGTCAGTTACAAAGCCATTACAGTCAACGGAAAGTGATTATTGTCAGCCCTGCAGAGTCAATGAACAACAATGCTGCCAACAGTCTGTTAAAGACACTGGAAGAACCTCCTGGCAGTACCTTGATTATTTTAGTCAGTCATCAGCCTTCCTTTTTGCCAATTACAATTCGTAGTCGTTGTCAGAAAATTAAGATTTCGGCATCACCCAGGCATGTAACAGAATGGCTCAGGGGTAAAATAGAACCTGATCAGATACAGACAGTCCTGGCTGCTGGTTGTGGACCCTTATTTCTTGAATCAAATGAAGCGCAGATCGATGAAAAGACAGAGCAATCTCCAGACAGATTGGCTTTACTGAAGGATCTGGAAAACATGGCCTTTGCTTATCAGGATCCAGTTGATACCGCTGAACGATGGTCACAAAATGAAATCAATGACACTGTTTTCTGGTTAATCAAAATATGTCAGGATATGGTCAGAATAAAATCCGCGGCCAATTCTGAAATAAAACTGATGAACCCGGATATGAGTCAGCGATTAAGTAAACTTGTCGAAAAATATAATCTTAAAGAAATCTTCAGAATCTACGATAAACTGTTTGAGTATCATCAATTAATATCAAGAAATTCCAATCTGAAAGCTGCGACAATGCTTGAAGATTTCACTATAGAATGGGTTACACTGAGTAAAAAATAAATGGCTATGCAACCTAATAAAGCTAGACAAGGAATATTATCACTATCAATCCGTGATAAAAGTTCGTTATACGCCTCCTATATGCCTTATATAAAAAATGGCGGTTTATTTATACCTACCTCCAAAGCATATAAACTGGGTGATGAGGTCTTCATGCTCCTTACCATTATGGAGAATAAGGAACGGGTACCTGTGGCCGGAACCGTTGTCTGGATCACTCCCAAAGGTGCTCAGGGTAGTAAGACACCCGGAATTGGGGTTCAATTCAGTAATCTGGACAAGGGTGTCACCTCAAAGAAAATTGAAACCGAACTATCAGGTGCGGTAGGATCTGATCGACAAACACACACAATGTAATTGAGGTTCTTAAGTCATTGAAGAACCTGAGAGGTTCATTAATGACTGAGCTACAACTTGTTGATTCACACTGCCATCTGCCCTTGATCGAAAACGAAGGTGGACTGGAAAAAATACTTTCAAATGCCAAAGAAGCCGGAATAGGGCATATGCTCTGTGTGTCTATTGATCTGGAATCATTCCCTGCCATTAAAGAGATAGCTGAGAAATACCCAACAATTTATGGATCAGTCGGAGTTCATCCGAATTCAGATGTTAAAACAGAACCATCCGTAGAAAAGCTCGTTGAAATAGCCAAAAATGATCACAATATTATCGCTATCGGTGAAACTGGGCTGGATTACTTTCGCAGTACGGGTGATCTGGGCTGGCAGCACGAACGGTTTATCACACATATCAAAGCCGCTATTGAAGTAGATAAACCTCTGATCATCCATACAAGAGAAGCGGGTGACGATACCATTATGATCATGAAGGAGAATAAGGCTGATCAATGTTCTGGCGTCATGCACTGTTTTGTCGATGATTATAATATTGCCAAAAAAGCACTTGATTTAGGTTTCTATATTTCTTTTTCAGGTATTGTTACGTTCAAAAATGCCAGACAGGTCCAGGATGTTGCTAAACGTATTCCACTGGATCGTTTGCTGGTA
>JALSSM010000242.1 GCA_026984275.1 Gammaproteobacteria bacterium | reverse complement strand
TTAAAAGGTGATTGTACGCCAGTTGAAAACCTCAAGTTATCTCATGCTTTATCTGGCGCGGCACAAAAACTCTCCCCACATGATGCACTGGAACAGATTGGCCTGAGAGGGTTTGATCATCAGCTTTGTAGAACACTTTCAGCCGGACAGAGACGACGTGTCGCATTGGCAAGATTACTGATCAGTCCTTCTAAATTATGGTTGCTGGACGAACCTTTCACAGCCATTGATAAAACTGGAATCGGTGAACTTGAAAAGTTAATCTCTGATCACGCTCTGGCTGGTGGAATGGTGATCATGACCAGCCACCATGATGTGAACCTGGTCGGGATCAAATCAAATATTCTGAATTTGAGTCAGAAACAATGAAGGCATTTCTGGCGCTGTTAAAACGTGATCTGCTACTCGCCTATCGAAATCGGGGTGAACTGGCCAATCCTATGTTGTTTTTTATTATCGTTGTCAGTCTGTTTCCTCTGGCAGTCAGTCCAGAGTCAGAAAAATTATCGATCATGGCTGCTGGTGTGATCTGGGTCGCGGCATTACTGGCAACATTATTATCGATTGAAAGAATATTTCGATCAGATTTTGATGACGGTACTCTGGAACAGATCTTATTAAGCCCGCAACCCATGCCCATTTTAATGCTGGCAAAAGTGACCGCTCACTGGTTAGTCACAGGATTACCTTTGATTCTGGTGACGCCCTTATTGGCGATGCTGATGCACCTTCCGATGGAAGCGTTGGGCGTACTCATGCTGACTCTGTTACTTGGAACACCGGTACTCAGTCTAGTGGGTGCGATCGGTGTGGCGCTGACAATTGGTTTGAGAAGAGGGGGGATGCTTTTAACCTTATTAGTATTGCCTTTATATACGCCGGTTTTGATCTTTGGTGCCAATGCTGTACAGGCAACAATGATGGGACTGGGTATTTCCGGCCAGATGTACTTAATGGCAGCGATCCTGATTCTGGCTCTGACACTGGCACCATTGGCTATTGGAGCTGCTTTGAAGATTAGTGTTAGTTAGTAAATCTAGGAAATGCTATCAGAATTCTTTTCCTTATGATTGGTTATTTATAACCAGAAAGTGGTTGATATTAACCAGATATCAATAACAACCATGACTATATTTAATGTATAATGGCCGCTTGAAAAACCCCTAATATATTGATCTATATATAAAATATTTGAACATGTTCTAATCAGAGAACAACTTGGCATGGCTGATGCAACATCAATCATTGTAGATGATTTATTCTGCTTATATATACACTAAACTACTGGAGAAATATGATGAAATGGGAAACACCAGCTTACGAAGATCTGCGATTTGGTTTTGAAGTCACTATGTATATCATGAATCGCTAAGATTGATTATGAAATAGAAAGCCGTATGGAAAGTAACTCTTTCTCTACGGCTTTTTTTATGGATGTTTTCTGAGATCACAAAATAATAATGAATATAAGAGATCTGAAATATATTACGACGGTCGCATCAGTCAAGAGCTTTAGTAAAGCGGCTGATATCTGTTGTGTTTCTCAACCTGCGCTTAGTATGCAGATAAAAAAAGTAGAAGATGCGTTACGCGTTTCTTTATTCGAGAGAAATGGTAAAAGAATTGAGCCTACTCAAAAGTGTTATGAGGTCGTTAAACGAGCAGAAAAAATCCTGCACGAATTTGATGCACTCTATGATATTGGAAAGGAAAATGATGAAAACCAGATTGGTGAATTAAAGGTAGGTGCTTTTCCTACCGTTGCACCTTATCTCTTTCCAAAAATAATTCCTGTTCTGACGAAGAATTTTGAAAATATTGATCTGATTTTGATCGAAGAAAAGACAAATGAATTACTCACACGTCTAGATAATGGTGAACTCGACATGGCCTTTATCGCACTACCTGTAAAAATAGATTCATTTGAAGTGCATAGTTGGTATTCCGAAGAATTTTATTTATGTGTTTCTGAAATGAACAGCTTATACCGTTATGAAACTATCGAATATGAGGATCTGAAGGATCAAAAAATCCTGTTGTTGACTGAAGGACATTGTATGCGAGATCAGGCGCTTGAAATCTGTAATATGTTTGATATCGAAACACGTCGGGATTTTGAAGGGACGAGTCTTGAAACCCTGAAACAAATGGTTATAAAGAATATGGGCGTTACTTTGATACCCAAAATGGCCATCAATAACTCAGATAAAAAATTGAAATACATTCCATTTGGGGTCTCTGAACCCTCCCGCACGATTGCCATTGTCTGGAGAAGTTATTCTCTACGTGAATCTGTTTATCAAAAGATACTCAAAGTTTTAAAAACAACACATATTATCCATTAAGAATTTAAAAACAGATAAGACTCTGATCTTCCTCTCTGAAAGTTTTCTATACCTATAAGCTTCTCTTATACCAACCATAATAAGGATGTATTGGATTCCTGTTTCATTTCAGCGTCTAATTCTTAAGAAACCTCTGATCAATTCATCCATGAATTGTCAGAGGACGAAAAACGAAAAGTGCGATTTTCGTTTTTCTCACAAAATCAATCGCTGATTGCGATCGATTTTGGCGGCACATCCATATGCCGCAGGAAAGTCTGAATAAATCAGACTTTCTTGACTCAGAAAAATTCTTAAATATCCATAAGGGGGTAATTTTATGAGATATCGATATTTGATAGCAGCGCTAGGG
>JALSSM010000241.1 GCA_026984275.1 Gammaproteobacteria bacterium | reverse complement strand
AGAATATCTTCCATACCATCGCCATTATAGTCCCCTGTTGTCGCAATCTTCCAGTTATTATCGCTCACCGTGTTGATACTATTGCTTTGGATTATAGTGCTGCCATCCATTAAATATAGCCAGTTTACCCCTGATAATTGATGCCGCCACAGGATATCTGATTTACCATCGCCATTAAAATCACCAGTACTCTTTATTTGCCAGTTCTGGTCTGTTACTTGATTGATGATAGTGCTTAATTTGATTGAAGTATCATGCATTAAATATATCCAGTTGATCCCAGATACTTTATTTCTCCAGAGAATATCGGCATAACCATCACCATCAAAATCACCTGTAGAAATGATTTCCCAATTAATTTCAGAGGGTGAATTAAGACCTTGAGAATTAACTATATTTGCTCCATTCATATGATAGAGCCAGGTAGCACTTTTAGAAGAATGTCTCCACAAAATATCAGTTTTACCATTGTTGTTGTAGTCGCTTTTTTGTAGGGATCTTCTGCCATAAAGAGCGATAACTGCATTGAGATCATCTTGTTGAGGAGCCTCTAAATTAGATGTTACAGGTTGCATTATCGATACGCTTGATGAATGATTTAAACCCAGAGCATGTCCCAGTTCATGAACTGCTACACGTCTAAAATCTTGTACGGGGCTTTTCAAAGAACCTGAATATACACTCCAGGAAACATTCTTATTGAAAATAATATCAGTTTCAGTGAGTTTATGAGCAGGTAAAGTAAATCGGGAAATTGTTATGGCTAATGATGTGGAACCAAAGCTACTACCACAGACATCTGTTCTAAAATCAACACCATTCTTACCATTGCTATTGCATGGATCCGCATAACTATTAGAAGCAGTAAATGTGAAGTTAGTACGGGTGTTCCAGGTTTGCATGGCAGCTAAAAATGCGGCATTCCAGTTTTGACTTGTTGAGGGAACATTGATAAAAAAATTGGTTGTATTTGTTGGCCACTGGTTACCACTTAATTGATAAGCAAAAGAGTGAGTGCAAATCAAAATGAATGATATAAAAGTTAGTAACTTCTTCATAGAAATTATATTGTTATCGAGATAAAGATCTAAGGTGTTGTTTGAAAACATCAGGGGTCATAGCGTTACTTAATTTAGAAGGGTTAGCCAGTTGAATGCCAGAGACATGGCCATCTGTTGAAATAGTTAAGTTAGTTGAAGGAGGGAAAGAAGAAAAACCAATAACAGGGGCATTATCCCATGTTGTTATTCTTTCAAGACCTGTCAGGTCTTTTTCAATGATAAAGTGGCCTTGAGACCAGCCCATAATTGGGTTTACTTGTTCTCTGGCTAATGATTCAACAAAATATATCCCATTTTCGCCTTTTTGGGGGAGGTGCATTCCATGAACTTCCATGACCTGATTCCCGACTCTACCGCCAAGAAAGCTAATTTTCAGTAAGGGAGCTCCTTTTATTCCCTTAATTACTTCTATTATTTTAAAAGTGATATCAGTTCGGATATTACCGGTATTTTGATCAAGACGAGGTTCAACTTTTATCACCTGGCCCTGAAAAATCAGTTCAGATTTGTTATAGGCTTCATTCAGGCTTACTTTCTGAATACTGGTTGCCAGTATATTTACTGAGAAGAAATCCAGTATAAGAAAAATCAAAAAATATGTATATTTACTCATTTCCATTATTTATGGTGGTGGATTATGGCCAAGCAGGCATATTACTTCAACTATCTTATAACAAAATAGATAGTTTTAAAGGGGAATAGTTGCTTCAAAGACAGTATAAAATTAGAGAGTGTGATGTAGTTCACAAAGTAGAATGGGAAACTCCATTTCAGATTGATTTGTAATTGTAATCCCCCCATTAATAACCGAAGTTTAAAGTAGAGGTTATGCTAAAGCCAGTAATTGTCTAGGCGGTATCTATGTGCACGCAATACTCATGGATGAATTTTTTAGAGTTACTTTAAGGATTAGCAATTGCCCATTGTGGATCAAGAAGTTGAATACCAGAACTTTGCAGGATATTGGATGCATTCATGATATAGATCCAGTTAGCACCAGAGGATTCATTCCTCCACAGGATATCTGCTTTGTTATCACCATTAAAATCATTTAGCTGACTGATTTTCCACTGAGTAGATACTCCAGCAACAGGAGAGCTTGTGACTACTGAACCGCCATTCATTAGATATTCCCATGTAAGCCCTGTAAAGGCATTTCTCCACAGAATATCTGCATTTCCGTCTCCATTAATGTCACCTACCTGGGCAATTTTCCATGATAAATCAGTAACAGCAGCTACCGGCATACTGTTTTTAACTTGAGCACCTTTCATTAAAAATATCCAATTATAACCAAGAGTGGCGTGTCGCCAGAGAATATCGACATTTGAATCATTATCGAAATCTGCGATTCCAGCAATTTTCCAGTTAGTATCAGGTACAGTATTAATATAGAGACTGTTGATAATATTACCGTTCTCCATCAGATAGACCCAGTTGGCTCCTGATGTAGTATGATGCCAGATAATATCATCTGTTCCGTTACCATCGAGGTCGCCAATGCCTGCAATTTTCCAGTCTGTGTCAGCGACAGTATTGAGGGGAAATTGATTAGAGATCGATGAGCTATTCATTAAATAGATCCAGTTTGCCCCGCTTATTTTATGGCGCCAGAGAATATCTGTGTCTCCATCGCCATCAAGGTCGCCCGTTCCTGAAATTTCCCATTCAGGGTCACTGATCTGATTAATAAGATTTGTTGAAGCGATACTGGCACCTGCCATTTGTGATAGTTTATTTTCCCCGGTGATGGAATTTCTCCAGAGAATATCTGCTTTACCATCGAGATTAAAATCATTTCTGATATGTTTGGGGGGGACTAATGAGAGTAAGGCCTTATCAAGCCGAACACGAGATTTTGCAATATTATTGCGAGGATCTGTGATGTTAAAACCAGAAGTTTTAAGTGTGTTTAGTATTTCGTCAACTGTGCTTGAGGGTTTTTGAGCTCTTAGAACAGCAAAAGCACCCGCAACATGTGGTGTTGCCATTGATGTTCCACTCATCCATCCATAACCTGTGCCTGGTATAGAGGACTGAATACCAGAGCCTGGAGCCAGAATGTCGAGTATTGAAGAACTATTCGAATAACTTGCTATTTCATCATTTTTTTTCGTGGCGCCAACACTAATAGCTGAGGAAACACAGGCTGGAGAGTTGATTGCATCGGTATATCCATTATTTCCTGAGGCTATTATCGTAGCGATATTTGCCGATCTTAAAAGGTCGATAGCTTCTTTTACTGGGTCATTATCACAGGTTCCGGTATAAGAGCCTCCTCCAAGACTTAGATTAACAGCTGCGATATTATAATTATTTCTTTGTGAGTAAACATATTCCAGGCCACTGATTAGATCAGAAGTATAGGCAAGAACACATGGAGTCCCACCACTACAGGAACCCGCATCGAATTTTGAGAAAACCTGGACAGCCATAAGACTGGCTTCGGGCGCAACACCTGAAAAATTTGTTCCTTTTCCAGCTACGATACCCGCTACATGAGTACCGTGGTTACACAGACCAGTACAAGGTTGTGCAGCACCTGATCCTGTCTGGGTATTATTACCATTGGGACAAAGTGAAGTTGCACTGGATGTTGTTTTTGAAAAACATGCTTCGTTGATGACTTTTCCAGTAAGGAAAGGGTGATTGGAATCAACACCAGTATCCAGAATGGCAACAACCTGGCCGTTACCTCCGGCTCCAGAATTGGTTGTTGATGTTGCACCTATAATTTCTGTGCTATCAATTAATGACGTTGGGAGCGGTTTATCTTCATAGATGGCTGCCACATCAGGATTGCTAAGAAGTTCTTGTAAACCACCTGAATCAATTTCCATTGCCGTTATAGGTAAATGTCTGAATTCCTTAATTTTGGAAGAGTTATATTTATTAAGAGATTTAAGTAGTTTTGCTTTATTTACATCAATACTGGCTGCAGATAAAGTTCCCTGTATGTTCCTCGTTTTTAATTTTATGATAACAGGAATAGTCCCCAGAACTTTTGCTTTTTCAGCCATGTCTGAATAAGGAAGGTTTATTTTTGTGGAGACTGCTGCAGATGTTTGTGATGTAACTATAAGTGCTAGAAAAAAGATCGCACGTATAAGTTCGAAAAAATTTGTTTTCCCTGACATTGCACCTTCCCTGGTTCAATTGACGTCTTAATTTGAAATAGATACTTCCTGTATCTCAGGATCAATAATTGATCCATTGAACAGTCTTATCGACTAAGTATTGATAATCTTTAGGGGGATAGTGTCATTGCTGTGATAGAGATCACACTTTGAACGACCAGAGACAATTATTGGGGTTATAAGATCTTGATTGGATAAGGAATTAACAATAAAGAATAGATTTCATTGAAGGCTTTGAGTGTCTCAATTAAGACAGGATTTTTATTCTGAATTATGATTTATTGAGGTGGGACTACCTGCCAGTTCAGATCAGGAACCTGGTTTAATTGACCACTAGTAGATGGAGTATGGCCATCCATCAGGTAAATCCAGTTGACCCCGGACAGGTTATGACGCCAGAGTATATCTGCTTTCTGGTCGCCATCCAGATCCCCCATACCCGTAATAGACCAGTTTTGATCTGAAACCGTATTTATAAGTTGGCTGTTAATCTTGATATTCCCTTGCATTTCGTACAGCCAGTTGACACCATTAATCGCATGGCGCCACAAAATATCGTCCTTACTATCAGCATTAAAATCACCAATTCCAGCAACTTTCCAATTCAGATCATAGAGTACGTCAATAGGTTGGCTAGCAAGTTTGCTTGATCCATCCATGGTATAAAGCCAGTTGACACCATTAACTGAATGTCTCCAGAGGATGTCAGCTTTACCATCACCGTTAAAATCACCAATTCCAGCAACTTTCCAATTCAGATCATAAAGGGCATCAATAGGTTGGCTAGCAAGTTTGCTTGATCCATTCATGGTATAAAGCCAGTTGACACCATTAATTGAATGTCTCCAGAGGATGTCAGCCTTACCGTCACCATTAAAATCACCTGTTCCAACAATTTTCCAGTTTTGATCTGGCACTGTATCAATGATCTCACTCCCAATGATGGAGAGACCATTCATGAAATATATCAAATTTTGTCCCGAGGCCATGTTCCGCCAGAGGATGTCAGCCTTACCATCACCATTAAAATCACCTGTTCCAACAATTTTCCATGATAAATCTGGTACTGTAAAAATGGATCCGGATGCCGCAGTGCCTATACCATTCATTAAATAGATATAGTTTTGTCCGGAACTGGAATGACGCCATAAGATATCGGACTTACCATCACCATTAAAATCATTTCGGGCTGGTCTGTCACTGTGGATATTTAATTGCAGTTTTCCTGAATTGCCATTATATCCATCCACTGCAATAAAATAGACCCATCCAGCATTGGTTGGAATGGTTATTTGACTGGTCAGACCTGTTCCCGAATCATCATCTGACGCAACATTTGTTATATTGGCAATATCGTTACCAGTATAGATTGAAAGAACAGTATCAAATGTACTGCCCTCAGTTGAGATCGTCATATTCCCATTGCTAGCGGCTCTGATTTTCCACCAGACTGATTTACCACCCGAATTACCGTTGTGATCAGGCTCTCCTGCCTGTTTAGTTGCCTGAGAGTTATTCCAGATAATACTTCGGTTACCACCAGGGATATAAAGTGCGTTGTTAAAATCATCGTTGGAGACATTCCCAGATGTCAGATTCAGGACAACGGCTCTTGCTGAAGAACCAAAATCGATCACGCCTGAATAGACTCCAGGCGGCATTCCATTCGCTAGTGAGTTGACGGAAAAGGTGATCGAGGTAGTACTTCCTGGAGTCAATGTAAACCCTTGCGTAGAGGCAGAGAGCCATGGTGGAGTATTGATCACAACAGCCTGGTTTCCTGTCCCAACATTGGTGACCGAATATGTAGTATTTACTGGACTAAACGGTCCTGTGCTGGCACCAGAAAATGTGATATCCGTTGCAGGTAATATGGAAATACTCGGTGAAGGTGTTGAGTCGAGAGTGAAGTTCCAGCTCAACGTGATATCACCTGCCGCACCATTAAATCCATCAACCGCAATGTAATAAGTGATGCCAGCTCTTGCCGTGAAAGTGACACTGCTTTGCAGGCCACAGCCATCATCATTGCTACCAACCTCGCTGAGGGCGCTTACTATTGTTCCGGTATAAATCCCGAGAACAGTATCAAAATTACTACCGCAGGTTTCGATCGTCATGTCGCCATTCGCAGGAGCAGTCCATTTCCACCAGAGAGACTTATTCCCATCTTTTTTGGCATGGTTTGGTTCACCTGTCTCAATACTTGCATTAGAATTATTACCCTGAATAGAGCCTGCTTGCAGGCCAAATTGGCTAATTGGTATGGCCGTTATAAAGAAATCATTATCCCCACTGACGGTAAGGCTGACAGGGACAGTCAAATTTCCTGCACCATTTGTCGTATTCGAAAAAATAATGTTTCCTGATAGAGTCCCTAAGGGTAAATTATTGGCGATAGATGGTTTAACAGAAACTGAAATTGTAACGCTTGTTCCAGCAGCTATTGATCCACTCGAGGGTGAGCCTGCTACCAGTTGTAACCAATTTGGCAATCCAGTAAGAGAATAGTTAAGACTTTGACCTGATGATGTAATATTACTCAAGGTGAAAGTTCGAGATGTTGGACTAAAAGGGCCACCTTGTGCTCCGTTCAGCGAAAAACTATCCGTTGGTGAGATAAACAATGTTGGGATAGCAGGTGGTGTCAGTACAACTAATGCAGAATCAATTTGTATTCGTGGTTTGGTGATCCCATTCCGGGAATCTAAAATACCTGCCCCTGTAGATTTCAGGGCATTTTCAATTTGACCAACGCTTGCTGAAGGCAGGCGAGATTTTAGAACGGCAAATGCACCTGTAACCTGAGGCGCAGCCATGGACGTACCACTGAAGAATGCGAAAGACCCGCCTGGTATTGAAGAGTTGATCGATGACCCAGGAGCGAGCAGATCCAGAAAATTTGCACTGTTTGAAAAACTGGAAACCTGATCAGACTTTGTTGTCGATCCAACACTGATCGCTGAAGAAATACAGGCGGGAGCCCCCATGGAATTGGTCAAACCCTCGTTGCCGGAGGAAATTATGGTTGCAATACCAACCGAGCGTAACAGATCAATCGCAGCCTTTCTGGGGTCGCCATCACAAGCTGAAGTAAATTGCCCCCCTCCCAGGCTCATGTTGACTGACGAAATATTAAAATTATTTCGTTGTGAATAAACATGCTCAAGTGCACTGATCTGATCGGATGTATAAGACAGGGCACAAGGGCTTGAGTTACCACAGTTTGAAGTCCCCGTGAATCTTGAAAAAACCTGGATCGCCATAATGCTGGCATCTTTTGCCACACCTGAAAAACTGGCGCTTTTACCAGCTGCGATCCCTGCCACATGGGTACCATGGTTACATCCTGTTATGGAACTGGAACAGGGAATGCCCGCTCCTGAACCAATCTGGCTATTGCTGCCATTCGGGCAGACGGTTGTTGATCCTTGTGAAGGAATCGTCTGGGAAAAACAGGCTTCGTGTATAACTTTCCCCGCAAGGAATGAATGTGTTTTATCCACGCCCGTATCGAGGATCGCGACAGTTTGCCCTTGTCCACTAAAGCCAGAACTAGCAGCCGCTGTCGCCCCGATCAGTGGAGAACTATTTGCCAGTGTCGGGCGACTTAATGTGTCCTCATATATTGCCAATACGTCAGGATCGCGCATGGCCGCTTGAAGACCTTCAGCTGAAAGCCGCATTGCTGTAAAAGGCAGATGATCAAATTGTTTTATTTGTTTTGGTTTATATTTGGAGAGTTTCTTAAGCAGGGCTGCCTGAGACGCATAGATTTCCTGTTGTAATTGAGCCGTGGCTGCTTTTGCCAGTTTTCCATTAATTTTGACAGGGGTTTTGAATTTTATTATGACTGGCATTTCTCCCTTACTCCGCGCCAGAGACATCAAAGATGCATAGTCGTGATTGTTCGAGGGCGCTTTACCTTTGGTGGCTGCCAGCCCCTGATGCTGAACAGCAAGCAAAATGAGAAGAACAATGAGAGGTAACAGTGATTTTAAATTGAGGGAGATTCTCTGTTGTGTCTTTATAAAGTCTGGCGACATCGGTCATTCTCTTTTAGCATTCCGGTTGCAAGGGGACTTTTCCTGTTGAGGAGAATCCACTTCAGGTTTTGTAGTATGAGGTCTACTTAAACCATCGTTACTGATGGTGAGTATATCATCTGACTTCTGAAGCATGTCAAGACCAGCCTGATCAACGGAGAGTGCCAGCAAAGGGGTATAACGGTAACGTTTTACATTTTCGATGTGAAAGTTTTTTAGACTTTCCAGAACTTTATCCTGAGTTGCTGCAATCACATCAGGATCATTTTTTTTATTTTCTGGTATGGCCAATGTCAGGATGACGGGTGTGAGCATAGATGAAGATGTACTATTTTCTGTTTCTGCTGTTGATACTGTGATCAGGGATAAAAATAGCAAAAAAGTTGCGAGTATTATATTTAGTAGTTTCATAGGCAAGATTCGTTTTCATGGAGATAATTTGAGGTATAGATTGAAACGCGTAGAGGAAGTTCAATCACTGGTTAATCTATTCTTCATCGATCGTTCCATTCTGTGGAACAGTAGCATTTTTTACTGGTAAAGAAGGCGTTCCGGGAATTGTCTTCATGCCATTATGGTTTCGTAGATCTGATTGAGAAGGTTTCACTCCCTGAGGAATCGGTTGTTTTTGTACAGGTATTTGTTGGTTTGTTTTGTTTTTCTGAATCTGAGCCGGATCTGCTTTTCTGGTTAAGTCCAGTGTAATTTGATCATTGCCAGATTCCAGTTTGACCGAGTTGGATTTTATTGCGATTAATTTCCAGCCATCAATCTTTTCTTCGAGTTTTAGTCGTTGAAGTTTAGGTTCTTTTCTGCTCTTGATCAGGGCTACATTTTCTTCATTACTGATAACAATTCCGGCCAGTTTGAGATCTGGATTTCGTACTGGTCTCTGGACAGTTTCCTGTTCAACGGTTTCTTCTTCAGGTTGTCTGTTGCTGGAAAAAAGTGGCCTTTCAATTATTTCTTCGTATTCACTCATATTAGCCAATGGTTGTGCCTGAATGGTAGGTGTCGTTTTAAGTTTCAAATTTGCAGGTGGTTGAGCTAACTCGGTGGCCGGGTTCTCCTGAGGTTTTTTCAGAAGATAGTAGATCGTATTTCCCAGAATGGTAATAATGGCGATCAGGAGGAGCATTGTTAATTTGCTGTTTAGCATTAGTGTTCAGCCTCGTTATTCAACATATATACCTTGAGATCGAAACGTGTATCCAGCGGTTTTATATTCAGTTTTTTTCTTCGGTTATTATTTTTTTGCGAAGCGCCGACACGCTGGATCTGAAGGTTGTCAATAAAGGCCAGTGGCTTGCTGGATTCCAGTTGATAGAGGACGTTCAAAAGCGTGCTAATATCAGATTTCATGTGAACCCGGATCTTCACTGGTGTAAAACTCCCTTCAGCTTGTGCAGGAACGGGCTGGGTGCTGACCAGTTGTCCCTGATGTGTTTCCAGTAATGATTTGACCTGTTCCTGTAGCTTGGCGGCAGCCAGTGAGGTGGCCATCAGCGGCAGGAAGTATTGTCGATCACGGGTCTCATTGAGTCTTTGTTTATAGAAGGGGATAAGTTCATCCTTTTGTGCCGCTGCAGCCTGGTATCGTTGCAGGCGTTCCTGCTGGGTAATGAGCGCCTGTTTTTTTTCCTGATAAAAAGAAATTGCAGGTCGGATACAGGCAATCGTAATCAATGCGATCAAGCCCAGTAAAATGATCAGAGAGAGCAAGCCATGTTGCCAGCGATTCAACATCATTTTGAGGACTCCGGAGAAATAACCTGGGTTGTGATCTGAAAACGATCCTTGCCAGTAGAAATATTGGTCGTGACCGGTGATTGAAAACGGGTGCCCGAAAAGTGTCCAGATTTTTCGATGATACTGATCAATGCCGTAGCCGCAGATGACTCCCCTTGTAGTCTGATTGTGTTACCTCTAATGTGCAGCCTCGTTAACCAGGTATCATCTGGAATTAGCCGGGTCAGTTCATCGAGAATTCTGGTGACTGATCGATGTTCCTGAATTTTTTTATTAATGAGCGCCTGTTTTTCCTGTAATTTTTCCCACTTCAAGCGCAACTCATTGACTTCAAGCGCCCCTGATTTGGCCTCTTCAATCGCGAGCTCTGTTTGTTTGATTTCTGACTCCAGATTTTTGAAGGGGATAGCAACCGCGATACCCAGTAAAGCAATGGCCACAAGTAAAAGCAACTTATTAGTCCTTGCGGTTCCTTTTTGATCACCATTTGAAACGGAACCTGGAAGCACATTGATGCCGGATCCAGGCTGATCGTTGAGTAACTCGACAACGTGTGGTTTGAGTCCGGCCTTCGCCAGTTTTGTCAGTAAAGGATCAATGATTTTTCGGGGTATTACATTCAGCTCAACATTAAGTGTATTCGCTGATTTATTTTTGCTGATCAGACGATATCCATAATAGACCTGATCGGGTGAGAAGGGTGTTTGTCGGTCGATTTCAAATCCGAGAATACTGGCCAGATCAGACTCAGCATTCACGGGCAGACGGAGCATGTTTCGCAGACCCTTGTTTTCAGGAATACAGAGCACAAGGTTATGTTGATCTTTACTGTATTTGTTGAGCTTTTTAATTAACTTTTTTCGTTCGTCAACTTGTTGAAAGGCATAAAGTTCAGGATCCGATTTTCTGTTTTTCTGACCGGGCCAGATGACAGCCAGATGATCATTCTGCAACTGAATTAGGATGCGTTTTTTTGCCGGGTTGAACAGGTTTTTCAAGCCAGCAGGTACCAGCATCCCGAGGCCTTGTAGCCACCAGCTGATAATCGATGATTCAGAACTCAGTTGCATAATCTATAAGGTTTCCTGTAAAGGTTCCTGTATCAATGGTGGCGCGTTCTCCTGCCATTTAAGTATGGTAATCGGTTGATTGCCGCTTTTTTTGAGCACCAGTGTGACCCGAAGTCTGGAAGTGATACCCTTAACCGTTGCTTCACTGGTCACCGAATATACATTACCTTGTCCCGATGTGAACACCAGCGGTCTGATCGAATCAGGCAAAATTGAGGGAATTATAGCAGTTTCATTATTTGAGCGACCAGACATGATCCGTGTCATTAATTCAACTGACATATCAGGCAACGCATTCAGAACGCTCGATGGAGCAGAATTCAGGCGGATTCGGGACTGCGTGGAATGTACGGTGATCAGTGGTTTGAGTTTTTTATACAATGATGGCGTCATACCCCGGATCTGCATGAGCTCACCGATACTATTGAAGGTGCCATCCTTTGCTCCATAAGGGTATCCCATTGATTCATACTGCTGATCTTCAGCACCATTAACCCGCGTCAGACTATCTCTGTCACGCCAGTCGAGGATCGCATCGACGAGACGTGTACTTTGATCATGATCTATCCCTGCCGATTTGATCAGGCCAAGCAGAAGTTGCTGGCTGGCTTTATTAAGATCAATCTTGCCAGACTCATCCTGAATCGAAATCGTAAGATTATCTGTTTGAGTCGAATGGATAACAACAGGAGAACTATCAGCAGGAAACTGTCTCGACTTGACACGTTTGAGCAAATCATTGACGGCCAGCCAGATGCCAGATTCTGCCTGTGCTCTGGCTTGAGCACTGTGTATCATATTATGACTCAAGAGGCTCTCAGTTCGTGTCATGCCGGAGTAAGCCAATGCAAGAATTGTCATCAGAGCCAGCATCCACAGAACAATCACCAGTGCAATTCCACGCTCATTGAATGAGGGTGATCTGTAATTTTCAGAACAGATTTTCAATGTCTTGTTCCTGATTTCCTGTTGGAAGATTTCTGATCGACTGGCCATTCTTTGAGGCCTGTAAAACAAATTGTCTGAAACCACTGCTATTATCGACATGGACAGGGAAAAGCATTTCTGGCCATTGTTTGCCAGCGATCAAAGTGATCTGGCATTTGATCATGCGTGGTAAAAGTTTTCTGCTTTCCCAGCGATCAGACCATTCCGGTGTTCTGGCACCTATCTTCTGTGTTCCATAATATTGAAAACGGATCTCCTTGATCTGATCGAGCACCACGGTATGTTCCAGTCGGTCATTTCTGGTATCAAAGGGTGTCTGATCAGGTGATAATCTGCCATATCCGAGTTCCAGTCGCTTGCCTGTCTGATCTTCACGTGTGATCAGTTCCAGCAGGGAAAGTTCATCCGCATTGTGAT
>JALSSM010000240.1 GCA_026984275.1 Gammaproteobacteria bacterium | reverse complement strand
GAACCAGGAATAGATGATAACAAGACTCTGCGAAGCGCATTACCCAGAGTATGTCCAAAACCTCTATCGAGTGGTTCAAGGACTAATTTCGCACTTTTATCACTGATGAAATCTACATCAACAATACGTGGTTTTAATAATTCCGTAGAGGAAGTGGCCATATGGTAATCTCCTAACCCGTATTATTTAGAATATAATTCAACAACAAGTGATTCATTTATGTCAGCAGGTAAATCGCTTCTATCTGGAACAGACTTGAATATACCTTCCATTTTTTTAGGATCGACCTGCATCCATTCTGGAATACCAAACTGTTCAGCTAATACCAATGAGTCCTGAATACGGACCTGGTTGCGACTTTTTTCTCTGACTGTAATCACATCATCTGTTTTAACATGGTATGAAGGTATGTTCACCGTCTGACCATTTACAAGTATTGCCTTATGACTCACTAACTGTCGTGCTTCAGCACGGGTAGATCCGAAGCCCATACGGTAGACTACATTATCAAGCCGACACTCAAGAAGCTGGAGAAGGTTTTCACCCGTTGAGCCTTTGGTTTTAGATGCTTTTTTATAGTAGTTTCTGAATTGACGCTCAAGCACACCATAGATCTGACGTAATTTCTGTTTTTCATTTAACTGCGCTGCATAATCAGACATTCTTCGTTGTCGACTATCACCATGCTGGCCAGGTGGCTTCTCAAGCTGGCACTTGGATTCCAGTGGTCTTGCGTGACTCTTTAAAAACAGATCAACGCCATGACGTCTACTTAACTTACATTTTGGTCCTATGTATCTAGCCATATCAGATATCTACTCTATACTCTTCTTTTCTTAGGTGGCCGGCATCCATTATGTGGAACTGGCGTTACGTCTGTAATATTACTAATTTTGAATCCCGCGTTATTCAGAGCTCGGACGGCTGAATCACGACCTGGCCCAGGTCCTTTAATGTAAACATCAAGATTCTTGATTCCATATTCATTCATGGTATCCGTTAACTTTTCAGCAGCAACCTGGGCCGCAAAAGGAGTACTCTTCCGTGAACCACGAAAACCACTCCCACCCGCTGTTGCCCATGCGAGAGCGTTTCCCTGACGATCAGTGATCGTTATAATCGTATTATTAAAAGATGCATGCACATGTGCTGCTGCGTCTACGACTGTTCTTTTAATTCGCTTTTTAGCTCGTCCTGGTGACTTTGCCATAATTGTTAAAAACCTGAGTTAATTTTCCTGAAACTAAATTATTTACGTATTGCTTTTCTTGGACCTTTACGCGTTCTTGCATTTGTTTTTGTTCTCTGGCCACGAAGTGGTAGTCCTCGACGATGTCGAATACCACGGAAACAGCCAAGATCCATCAGCCGCTTGATGTTCATTGAAACGTCTCGTCGCAAATCACCCTCAACCTGAAATGACCCAACTGCGGTTCGAAGTTTTTCAAGCTGCTCTTCTGTTAATTCCTTAACCTTTTGATCCGGTGCAACACCTGTTTCAGTGCATATGTCTTTTGCACGACTTCGACCAATACCATAGATATAAGTCAATGCAATCACAGTGTGCTTTTGATCTGGGATATTTACCCCTGCAACACGAGCCATTATTTTTGTCTCCTAACCATCTGTTTAACGCTAAAAAGGCGCAAGAGTCTATTCTTTTATGCGCACTTAATCAAGGAATTAACTTATCCTTGCCTCTGTTTATGTCTTCCATCTTTGCAAATTACTCTAACCACACCATTGCGGCGGACAATTTTGCAATTCCTGCACAATTTTTTAACTGATGCTCTAACTTTCATCTTATTTACCTCTAATACCTTATCGCCCGTAACCTTTCAGGTTCGCTTTCTTCATTAGACCTTCATACTGATGTGACATCAGATGAGATTGTACTTGAGACATAAAATCCATCACAACGACGACAATAATCAGTAATGATGTACCACCAAAATAAAATGGCACACTAAATTTCAGAATCAAAAACTCTGGCAGCAGACATACAGCGGTAATATATATTGCACCCGCCATTGTTAATCGAGTCATTACACCATCAATATATTTAGCCGTTTGCTCACCTGGCCTGATTCCAGGAATAAATGCTCCTGATTTCTTCAGGTTGTCCGCAGTCTCTCGCGGATTAAATACCAACGCAGTATAAAAGAAACAGAAGAATATAATTGCTGCAGCATAAAACATAACATACAACGGTTGCCCTGGAGATAAAGTTGTACTTATATCCTTCAACCAGCCCATTCCTTCTTTACTGCCAAACCATCCCGCAATTGTACTTGGAAATAAAATAATACTTGATGCAAAAATTGGGGGAATAACACCTGCCATGTTTAGTTTCAGTGGTAAATGGCTTGTTTGTCCGCCATACATTTTTCTGCCGACCTGCCTTTTAGCATAATTAACAGTAATACGTCTCTGTGCTCGTTCAACAAAGATTACAAAAGCTGTCACCAGTAATGCTAATGCAAACAAAGCAAATACCATTAACCAGTGAAGAGACCCCGTTCTTGCCAATTCTAGCGTCCCTCCGACGGCAGCAGGCAGTCCTGCAACAATACCAGCAAATATTATCATTGAAATTCCGTTGCCAATACCGCGCTCTGTGATTTGCTCACCTAGCCACATTAGAAACAGGGTCCCGGTTACCAGAGTTGTAACAGCTGTCAATCTGAATGCGATGCCCGGATCAATCACCAGACCCTGACCTCCCACAGATTGACCTTCCAATGCGATAGCAATACCCATAGCCTGGAAAGTTGCCAGTACAACAGTCCCATAACGTGTATATTGGGTGATTTTTCTGCGACCAGCTTCACCTTCTTTTTTCAGCTGTTCAAGTTTGGGGTGAACTACCGTCAACAATTGCATAATAATCGATGCAGAAATGTAAGGCATGATGCCAAGAGCAACTACTGAAAATCTTTTCAATGCCCCACCTGAAAACATATTGAACATATCCAGAATTGTGCCTTTCTGTTGCTCAAATATCGCCGCTAATGCATACGGATTTATGCCTGGTACGGGTATGTGCGTACAAATTCTGAATACGATAAGGGCTCCAAACAGAAAAAGAAGTCTTTGTTTGAGTTCTGAAACCTCACCGATACCGGATATTCCACCGGGAAGTGCAGCAGCCTTTTGTTTTTTCTTTTTTGAAGCCACTTAGTCTTCCAGTTTTCCACCAGCAGCTTCTATTGCTGCCTTGGCACCTTTCGTCGCTGCGATACCTTTCAAAGTAATCGCTTTTTTAATCTCACCAGAAAGCATCACTTTTACTGTTTTAATATTATTGGAAATAATATCTGCTTTTTTCAGTGCTTCAATATCCACAATATCTGCATTCGCAAGTTCAAGCTCGTTCAATCTCACTTCAGCTTTAGTGATTGACTTCCTGGATCTGAAGCCAAACTTTGGTAACCGACGTTGTAGCGGCATTTGGCCACCTTCAAATCCAACCTTATGGTAACCACCTGATCTGGAGTGTTGTCCTTTGTGACCACGCCCACAGGTTTTACCCTGCCCGCAACCAATGCCGCGACCGACTCTTTTACGATCACGTCTCGCACCTTCACTAGGTTTTATTGTGTTTAATCGCATTTTTAAGCTTCCTCAACCTGCAGCAAGTAAGATACTTTGTTGATCATTCCACGATTTTCAGGTGTATCGGTAACAACAACACTATGACGAATACGTCTCAATCCCAAACCCTTAACACAGGCTTTATGTGAAATTTTCCGGCCATTCAAACTCTTTAGAAGAGTCACTTTAAGTTCTTTTTGCTTCGCCATGGTTATTCCGTAATTTCTTCGACCGTTTTACCACGCTTACTTGCGTAATATTGCGGATCATTCATTTCAGTAAGACCTTTAATCGTTGCCCGAACAACATTGATCGGGTTGTTCGAACCGATACATTTTGCCAGGACATTATGTACACCGACTGCTTCAAAGACTGCTCGCATCGGCCCGCCAGCAATGATACCTGTACCTTCTGAAGCTGGCTGCATGTGAATCTTGGCCGCACCGAATTCTGATGTAATTGAATATTGCAGCGTCCCGTCTTTTAATGGAACAGTCTTCATATTACGTCGGGCATTCTCCATCGCTTTCTGGATCGCTACTGGCACCTCTCGTGCTTTGCCTCTGCCGAATCCGATTTTTCCTTCTCCATCACCAACGACAGTCAGTGCAGAAAACCCAAAAATCCGACCACCTTTTACAACCTTAGCGACGCGGTTTACATGAACCAGTTTTTCGATATAACCTTCACTTTGTTCGTTATTAAATGCCATAATTTATCTTTTCCTAAAACCCAACTAGAACTTAAGTCCAGCTTCTCGTGCAGCATCCGCCAATGCTTTCACACGTCCATGATACTTAAAGCCTGATCGATCAAATGCCACTGACTCGATACCTGATGCCTTACAACGTTCGGCTATTGCTTTACCAATAACAGATGCTGCCTCAACATTCCCCCCATTCTTAACTTCTGAACGAAGTTCTTTATCCAGTGTCGATGCACTCGTCACGACCGTACCACCGTCCGGAGCAATTATTTGTGCGTAAATATTCCTTGGAGTTCTATGGACAGATAGCCTGTGAACTCTTAGTTCTCTAATCTTTGCGCGGGCTTTTACTGAGCGGCGCATTCTTGAAGCTTTCTTACTCATTATTTTTACCTAGACCTTCTTAGCTTCCTTACGAATGATATGTTCATCCGCATATTTAATACCTTTGCCTTTGTATGGCTCTGGTTTTCTAAAAGCACGTATCTCTGCAGAAACCTGACCGACTTTTTGCTTATCAATTCCTTTAACGACTATTTCAGTCTGGCTAGGTGCTTCGATTGTAATACCTTCAGGGATCTCATAATTAACCGGGTGTGATAGACCAAGCGTGAGGTTTAAAACTTTACCTTGTACTTGTGCACGATAACCAACACCATTAATTTCAAGTTTCTTTTCAAAACCTTCACTTACACCCGTCACCATATTCTGGATTAACGATCGAGTGGTTCCTGCAAGTGCGTTTGCGGCTTTTGATGAATCATTGGCTGAAATTTTCAATTCTTCATTGTCCTGCACAACCTGCACCAGATCATGAACGACATGTTCAGTTGAACCTTTCGAGCCTTCGACTTTTATGTTCTGGCCAGCCAGGTTTACTTTTACACCTGAAGGGATAGAAACTGGATTGTTAGATATCCTGGACATCTCTTATATATTTCCAATAATTAAATTAATAAACTGCGCAGACGACTTCACCACCAATACCGAGCTTACGGGCAGCCCGATCAGTCATGACACCTTGTGAAGTTGAAATAACTGCAATACCGAATCCACCCTGAATTTTAGGTAGATCATCACTTCCACAATATACACGACGGCTTGGCTTACTGACCCTTTTAATCAAATCGATAACTGGCTTGTCATCAATATATTTTAATTCGATTGTCATCACAGCCTTTCCATCAACAGTATCCGTCGTACAGTCTGCTATATAGCCTTCTTCTTTAAGAAGATTAGCAATTTTGACCTTATTGTTTGAGGCAGGCAAAGTAACCTGGCGTTTTGATGCACTCAAGCCGTTGCGTATCTGAGTTAACATATCTGAAATTGGGTCTTGCATACTCATAATCGTAATTCCGTATTCTTTGCTTTTTTCTTACCAGCTTGCCTTAACCAGGCCTGGCACATCGCCTCTCATCGCAACTCTGCGGAGATGGTTTCTTGACAGTCCAAATTTTCTATATACACCGTGTGGTCTTCCAGTTACCTGACAACGATTCCTCTGACGAGAAGCACTTGAATCCCTTGGCAGTTTTTGCAAATCAACTCTTGCTTTAGCTCTGTCTTCTTCAGACAATGTTGGATCGATTGACATTGCCTTAAGTTTTGCGCGTTTAGCAGCATATTGTTTTACAAGTCGAGCTCTTTTACGCTCTCTATTTACCATGGACGCTTTAGCCATAAGAAACTCTACTCCAACTAGTTAGATTTAATTGGGAAGTTAAATGCACTCAGTAGTGCACGGCCTTCCTCGTCATTTGTTGCTGTTGTGGTGATGCAGATATCGAGACCTCTCAAGGTATCAATTTTGTCATAATCAATTTCAGGGAAAATGATCTGCTCTTTTACACCAAAAGAATAATTACCACGGCCATCGAATGATTTTCCATTCAACCCACGAAAATCTCTAATCCGGGGAATCGATATACTGATCAGTCGATCCAGAAATTCATACATACGTTCCCTACGTAACGTAACTTTGGCACCATTTGGCCAACCTTCCCTGATCTTGAAGTTAGCAACTGATTTTTTAGCCATGATTACCTGCGCTTTTTGTCCAGTTATCTGCTCCAGATCACGAACAGCATGCTCTATAACCTTCTTATCTGATACAGCTTCACCCAACCCCATGTTCAGGGTGATTTTGGTGATCCTTGGGATCTGCATATTGCTTTTATAACCGAATTGTTCCTGAAGCTTTGGCGCAATCGTTTCTTTATATTTCTGTTGTAATCTAGTCATTATTCAACCTGTCAAATGTCGACAACTTCATCATTCGATTTGAAGTATCTTACTTTCTTACCATCTTCAAGCACTCTGATTCCAACTCTGTCCGCTTTTTTTGTTGCCGGATTAAAAATCGCGACATTCGAGATATGAATCGGAGATTCTTTTTCTACAATACCGCCTGGCTCACCCACTTGAGGATTCGGTCTTGTGTGTTTCTTGACGATATTTACATTTTCAACAATGATTCTATCCTCTGAAACAACACTCAATACCGTTCCACGCGTACCCTTATTTTTTCCAGTAAGAACGATTACATCGTCGCCTTTAATTATTTTCTTCATACTATCGAACCTAAAGTACTTCTGGTGCCAGAGAAACAATTCTCATAAACTTTTCACTTCTTAATTCACGCGTAACCGGCCCAAAGATACGGGTACCTATAGGGTTCAGCTGCTTGTCGAGTAACACAGCGGCATTACCATCAAAGCGAATAAGTGATCCGTCAGGACGTCTTACGCCTTTACGAGTACGTACAACCACCGCATTGTAGACATCACCTTTTTTAACTTTGCCGCGAGGAATTGCCTCTTTGACTGTTACTTTAATGACATCACCAATGGCTGCATAGCGTATACCCGAACCACCAAGCACCTTGATACACATCAATCGGCGCGCACCGCTATTGTCTGCGGCATCGAGCATTGACTGCATCTGTATCATGAATTTTCTCCGTTAACCTTTTAGCCAGGACTCTAATCCTGATCCGTTTATAAAATATTATCTATGCTGGTTTTTACAATTGTGCTGCTTTTTCAACAACTTTCTGTAAACGCCAGCACTTATTCTTTGAAAGTGGGCGACACGCTTCAATGGCTACCGTATCACCTACATTGCATTCATTGTTCTCATCATGTGCCATCAGTTTTGTTGAACGCTTAATATATTTCTTATACAGAGGATGCATTACCTGCCGTTCAACCATCACTGTGATCGACTTCTCCATATCGTTACTGACAACGTTTCCAATCACAACTTTTGCAGTTTTATTTTCTTCAGCCATGCTTAATTACCAGACTTATTTTCATTTAATACAGTTTTTACTCTGGCAATATCTTTCCGCAAATTTTTAAATAAATGCGGTCGACTTGCTTGCCCAGTACCTTGCTGCATTCGCAGACTGAACTGTTCTTTTCTTAAATCGAGGAGCATGTTTTGCAGCTCTTCGGGGTTCTTGTCTCTTAATTCTTTAACTTCCATTACAGTACGGTCCTGGATGTAAATGTTGTTCTAACTGAAAGTTTTGCCGCCGCTAATCTGAAGGCTTCACGTGCAAGCTCTTCGTCAACACCTTCCATTTCGTATAACACACGACCCGGTTGGATTTCAGCGACCCAGTATTCTACGTTACCTTTACCTTTACCCTGCCTGACTTCCAGTGGTTTCTTGGTAATTGGTTTATCCGGAAATACTCTGATCCAGATCTTCGCACCACGTTTTACATGACGTGTGATCGCACGACGTGCGGCCTCGATCTGACGCGAAGTAAGTCTTCCTCGAGTTGTTGCTTTAAGGCCATATTCGCCGAAACTCACCTTGTTCCCACGTAACGCGAGACCACGGTTCCTTCCTTTTTGTTGTTTTCTAAACTTCGTTCGCTTAGGTTGCAGCATTCAGGGTCTCCCGTTTACCCGACTTTTTTACTTTCGTCGGTTTCTGCAGATTCAATTTCTTCAACTTTCTCAACAATCTCACCTTTGAAAATCCATACTTTGATTCCAATGATGCCGTAAGTTGTTAAAGCTTCTGCAGTACCATAATCAATATCAGCACGTAGTGTATGTAAAGGTACACGACCTTCTCTGTACCACTGTGTTCGTGCTATTTCAGCCCCATTCAAACGCCCGGCAACATTGATCCGGATACCTTCTGCACCAAGTCGCATTGCGTTTGTGACCGCACGTTTCATAGCGCGGCGGAACATAATACGACGCTCGAGCTGATTTGCAATACCTTCTGCTACTAAATATGCATCTAATTCTGGTTTTCTTATCTCTTCAACACTAACATGAGCAGGTACACCCATCATTTCAGAGACAATTTTACGCAAGGCTTCAATATCTTCACCTTTTTTGCCAATCACAATCCCCGGTCTTGCTGTATGAATAATAATTCGTGCATTATTAGCTGGACGTTCTATCTGGATATGACTAACTGAAGCATGCTTCAATTTTTCCTTTAAAAACTCTCTTACTTTAAGATCAGTATTCAGATACTCAGCATAGTTTTTAGAATCTGCATACCAGGTTGAGTTCCAGTCTTTTACGATACCAAGACGGATACCAGTTGGATGTACTTTTTGTCCCATGAGCTCTACTCTAGTCCTGTTCTTCAACAGCCAATGTGATATGGCTTGTTCTCTTTAAAATTCGATTACCACGTCCCTTTGCTCTCGCTCTGAAACGTTTAAATAGTGGCCCTTCATCAACATGGATTTTGCTAACGATCAGCTCATCTATATCTGCGCCATCATTATGCTCAGCATTTGCGATAGCAGACTCCAGTACCTTTTTAATGATGTCGGCACCTTTTTTTGTACTAAATGAAAGAAGGTTTATAGCCTGATCAACGCCCATACCTCTAATCTGATCCGCAACCAGCCTTGCTTTTTGGGGCGAGATTCTTGCGTGCTTTAATTTTGCTACTGTTTCCACGTCTATTACCTATATCTTCTATTCTTACTTTGTCTTCTTGTCAGCAACATGCCCACGGTAAGTACGCGTTACTGCAAACTCACCCAGTTTATGACCAACCATATTCTCTGTAATAAATACAGGCACATGTTGTCGACCATTGTGCACTGATATTGTCAGACCCAACATGTCTGGTAAAACCATTGAGCGTCTTGACCAGGTTTTAATAGGTTTTTTGTCATTCGTCTCCCTGGCTTTTTCAATCTTGGCCTGAAGATGATGATCAACAAATGGTCCTTTCTTTATCGAACGTGCCACTCTAATTACTCCTGATTATTTCTTGTTTCTGCGTCGAACAATCAACTTGTCAGTACGCTTGTTCTTTCTGGTCTTCTTGCCCTTGGTAGGCAGCCCCCATGGGCTTACCGGGTGACGGCCACCAGATGTTCTACCTTCACCACCACCATGAGGGTGATCAACCGGGTTCATAGCGACACCACGAACGGTAGGTCGGACACCTCTCCAGCGTGTAGCACCTGCTTTACCCAACGATCGAAGTGAATGCTCGCCGTTGCAAACCTCACCAATCGTAGCGCGGCAGTCTACCAGAACTTTTCTCATTTCACCTGATCTTAATCTTAACGTTGCATGCCCACCTTCTCTTGCAATCAGTTGAGCTGAAGTTCCAGCACTTCTGGCGATTTGTGCTCCTTTACCGGGCTTCAACTCTACGCAGTGCACAGTCGAACCGACAGGGATACTTCTCAAAGGCAAACAGTTCCCAACCTTGATCGGCGCTGTAGTACCAGAGAATATTTCATCACCAGCTTTCATGCCTTTCGCTGCTATCACGTATCGTTTTTCGCCATCGGCATAAGACAGTAATGCGATGTGAGCCGTACGATTAGGATCATATTCAACTCTTTCTACTGTAGCTTTGATATCATCTTTGTTCCTTTTGAAATCAATGATGCGATAGCGTTGTTTGTGACCACCACCGCGATGCCTGACAGTAATCCGGCCATTATTATTGCGCCCAGACTTTTTAGACTGTTGCTCTAATAATGGACGGTAGGGCTCACCCTTATGTAGATCAGGTGTTATTACCCGAACTAAACTTCTTCGTCCTGGCGATGTTGGTTTTGCTTTTACAAGTGCCATTGTGTGTAACCTTATCCTTTACTCGGGTGCAATAAATTCAATTTCAGAACCAGGTTTTAGACGAACATATGCTTTTTTTACATCTGAACGTTTCCCAGCCTGCCTCTTAAAGATCTTTGTTTTACCTTTTTGATTCGTGACCTGAACTGATGCAACTTCGACATCAAACATCATTTCAACAGCCTTCTTTATATCCGGCTTGGTCGCATATTTGGCAACATCGAAAGTATACTGATTTGAACTATCAGCCAGACGTGCAGTTTTTTCAGAAACTCTTGGTGACAATAAAATACTGCTTAACTGTTCTTTATTCATGAGTATTTCACCTCCAGAACACTGATCGCGCCCTTGCTGATGATCACACTGCTAAAGCCAACGAGACTAACCGGATCGACTCCAGCCACATCAACCACACCAACGTGATACAAATTTCGTGATGCCAGATATAAATTTTCTGAGATTTCTTCTGTTATGATCAAAACATCATTTCCAGCACCCAGTTTTTCCAGGCTAGCAACTAATGCCTTCGTTTTAGGTTCTGAGAGATTAAAATCATCGACCACATGCAGTCTTTCCTGGCGAACCAGTTCAGAAAAAATACTGGCGATCGCTTTGCGATACATCTTACGATTTACTTTTTGTGAATAATTTCTGTTTGTTGCCGCAAACGTTACACCACCACTACGCCAGATTGGACTTCGTGAGGTACCAGCACGGGCACGGCCTGTTCCTTTTTGGCGCCAGGGTTTGATACCACCACCACGAACGTCTGATCGTGATTTATTTGCTTTCGTTCCTGATCGTGCTGCAGCTGAATAAGCGGTCACAACCTGGTGTATCAATCCTTCGTTGTATTCTTCTGCGAACAGATTGTCAGAGACAGAGACATTTCCAGTCACGGACCCTTTTTCATATGAATGTAGATTTAAATCCATCTTTTATACCCTTATGCGCCCTTTTATACGCGCGTCGTGTGCTTGATTAACAAGTCACCACCTTTTGCTCCAGGAACGGCGCCCTTGACAAGCATCAGGTTTCTTTCAACATCAACTCTGACAATTTCAAGGTTCTGCATCGTCCGCCTTACATCACCCATGTGACCAGACATTCTCTTGCCTTTCAAAACGCGCCCAGGCGTCTGACATTGGCCAATAGAACCAGGCAGACGATGAGCAAGTGAGTTACCATGGGTTGCATCCTGCATGGAAAAGTTATGCCGCTTAATAACGCCCGCATAACCCTTACCGATAGTGGTACCGACCACATCAACTTTCTGACCTTGCTCAAAGATATCAACCTTTATTTCTTCGCCTGGCTTAAGCTCTTCACCTTCGTCATCATTTAGTCTGAATTCCCAAAGACCACGCCCTGCATCTGTACCCGCACTGGCAAAAGTACCTGCCTGCGCCTTATTCAAACGGTTTCGATGTTTAGAACCTGTGGTTACCTGCACAGCACGATACCCATCAGTGTCATTCGTCTTAATTTGAGTGACACGGTTCGGCTGAACTTCAATAACTGTCACGGGGGTTGACACGCCGTCTTCAGTAAAGACTCGAGTCATTCCACGTTTTTGTCCTACTAATCCAAGTGACATTTTCTTATAACCTTCTTAATTAACTCAGTTCAATTTAATTTGAACATCAACACCCGCAGCAAGATCAAGTTTCATTAGTGCATCTACTGTTTTATCCGTAGGGCTAACGATATCCAGCAACCGTTTATGAGTTCGTAGTTCATATTGATCGCGCGCATCTTTATTAACATGCGGTGAAATCAAAATAGTGAAACGTTCTTTTTTTGTCGGCAAGGGGATCGGACCTCTTACCTGTGCACCTGTACGTTTCGCTGTCTCAATAATCTCTTTCGTCGAAACATCGATTAATCGATGGTCGAATGCTTTGAGACGGATGCGGATAACTTGATCACTCATTATTTTATTACCTGATTCCTGACGCTTGTTTTATTCAATAACCTTAGATACAACACCGGCACCCACTGTTCGTCCACCTTCGCGGATCGCAAAGCGTAAGCCTTCGTCCATCGCAATCGGGGCAATCAACT
>JALSSM010000239.1 GCA_026984275.1 Gammaproteobacteria bacterium | reverse complement strand
GAATTGACGGCTGACGGTTTCGACCGCAACACCAAGAAAATTTGCGATATCGTGCCTGGACATACTGAGGTTAAACTCTGTCGCTGAAAATCCTCTTTCTGTAAACCTTTTTGATAAACTGAGCAAAAAAGCTGCAAGTCGCTCTTCAGCCGTGCGAGTTCCAAGTAATAAAAGCACGTCATGATCACTTGATAATTCTTTTCCCAGTAATCGCAACATCTGATACTGCAAACTGGGCAGATCAGCACAGAGACTCTGCAAACGATCAAAGGGAAGCTCACAAACAGAGGTTGTTTCGAGCGCGACCGTCGTACAACTATGGCTACTGTTTTCCAACCCATCCAGCCCGACCAACTCGCCAGGCAAATAAAATCCCAGTGTTTGTTCGGTACCATCCTGAGTTACGGTGTAGCTACGCAACGAACCTGAGTGAATTGCATAAAGGCTATGTAATTTATCTCCCTGATGATATAAAACCTCACCCCGCGATAAGGGGTGTCCACGGCCAACGATCCCATCCAGTTTTTCCATTTCGGACGACTCCAACCCTTTGGGCAAACAAATTTCGCTAAGCCGACAGTCTTCACATGCGACCTTGAGTTGTTTCAGATTGATGACGGTGTTCGAACCTGGAGTTCCCATTGGCTTCACCTATATTGTTGTAATAACCTTTTTTGTTTCCCTCTAACTTCAATCCTAGTCCTATCTGTCAGTATTACAATGAGAAAAAAATAAAAGGATTGTTTCTCTACAGTGATAAATTATAGGGGTTTTACCGCTTATTGATCTTTATTCAGCAGGTTATCTAATGCCCACAAAACGTGCTCTCTTACCAGATCGGAATGATGATGTTCGTATTGCCGCAGAGCGTTAATCATCTTTTCAGAAGGCTCGGCATTTCCCATGGCGACGGCAATATTTCGTAACCAGCACTCATATCCAATGCGCCTGATTGCTGATCCTTCGGTTTTTTTCAAAAACTCTGCTTCCGTCCATTGAAATAGAGCAACTAACTCAGATGAATCAAGATCATTTCTTACTGCGAAATCTGTCTCAGAAGTCGGGGAGGCATATTTGTTCCATGGGCAGACGAGTTGGCAATCATCACAACCATAAATCCTGTTTCCAATGGCCGATCTGAATTCTTCAGGAATGGAGGTGCGTAGTTCGATGGTCAGATAGGAAATGCAACGACGCGCATCGACCTGAAAGGGGGCGACAATAGCCTGCGTTGGACAAATATCCAGACAGGCTGTACAACTGCCACAATAATTTTCTTCATAAACAGGATCGACGGGCAAGGGTAGATCGGTATAGATCTCACCGAGGAAAAACCAGGAACCCGCCTGTCGATTGATCAGGTTTGTATGTTTGCCAATCCAGCCCAACCCGGAATTTCTGGCCAGCGCTTTTTCCAGCACAGGTGCGCTATCAACGAAGACACGATAGCCAAACTTCCCCGTTGTTTCTTCGATCTTATCAGCAAGTTTCTGTAATCTTTTTCGAAGAAGCTTATGATAATCACGACCCAGAGCATATCGTGAGACATAGGCTCTGTTGTTATTTTCAAGTATTTTTTCGGCGTTCGCGGCATCTGTTGGAAAATAATCCATACGAACAGAAATAACGCGCAGTGTTCCTTGCTCAAGATCAGCAGGCCTGGAACGCTTTGTACCGTGCCGTTCCATATAATTCATTTCACCATGACGCTGCTCTTTCAACCATTGCAGCAACCATTTTTCGTCCTGCTTCAGATCAATTCCCGTGATCCCGGCCTGCTGGAAACCCAGTTCCATTGCCCAGGCTTTTATCAAAGAGGCCAGATTCTGGTGATCTAATTTTTCAGATTCCACGGGCAGCACAGATAACCTCGTAAGCCTGCCGAATTTCATGTGTCTTCTGTGCTGCAAGTTTCAACATTTCTTCAGGTAACCCTTTTGAAACAAGCTTGTCCGGATGATGCTGGCTGAGCAGGCGGCGGTAGGCTTTTTTGACTTCCCGATCGCTAACGTCTTTTTTAATACCAAGAAATGTATAGGCATCCTGTATGGTTTTTTCACTATGTGTGTGTTCACCAACATCTTCCTTGTCAGCAATATTCATGGCAATGCGAACCCGATCTTCTATACGCTGATATTCCATACGCAGAATGCCCAGACGCTCTGATATTTGCAGAAGCAATCGGCGTTCAGTCACGGAAAGTTCGCCATCTGCAAAACCGGCCATGATCTGAATTTCCATAAACATCCGTAACAGGTTCTTTTGTGAAAGACAGGAATCCCGTAATTTCTTCAACACTCGCTCAATGGGGAAAGAAGGGTTTTTTCCATGATTAAAAAGACTGATCGCCTTTTCTCGTTGAGGTTTTGTCAGCCCCATGCGATCCATCACCATGGTGGCGACACGGATCTCTTCAGCAGAAACATGGCCATCTGCCTTACTGACATGACCCATGACAGAAAAGGTCGCGGAGAAATAGTTTGCCTGTGCCGCATAGGATGAAATTTTTCGCCTGCGAACAGCCTTTTTCTTTTTGACGGCTCCCAGCGAATCCAGTGCATGGCCTAATAATGCTCCCAATAATGCGGTAAAAGGTCCGTTGACCAGATATCCAAAAATCCCCCCTAAAATTTTTCCCCACCAGGACATAGTCTACTCTTTTGAACCCTTACGTCTGTCGTGCTATATAATGATTGTCCTAAATATAAATCTCAAGAGCGGCCCCATATTCTTATGATTCGATTTTTTGTGGAATGGTACAAGCGGTATTTCTCAGATCCACAGGCGGTATTACTGGCTGTGATGCTAATCCTGGGTTTCGCCATCGTCATTTTCATGGGTGATATGCTGGCCCCTGTACTGGCAGCCATTGTGATCGCTTACTTACTCGAGGGGATTGTACAACACCTGACCAGTATTCATATCCCAAGGATGGTCTCGGTTACGATCGTATTCCTGTTATTTATGGCCTTTTCCCTGATCATTATTCTTGGGTTGCTACCATTGATCTCCCGACAATTGACGGATCTTGTACAACAATTACCCCAACTCATCAATGATGGGCAGCAACTCCTGCTACAACTACCTGAAAAATATCCTCAACTGATTACCGAATCACAGATCTGGGATTTCATGCAGGTGGTACGTTCCGGAATTGCTGAACTGGGTCAGAATGTTCTTTCATTTTCTCTGGCTTCCATACCCCGACTGATCACAATACTGGTCTACCTGGTATTAGGTCCGGTTCTGGTGTTTTTTTTCCTTAAGGATAAACAACTCATTTCCAACTGGTTTGCCAGTATATTACCCGAAGAACGTCCACTACTTGAGCGTGTATGGCATGAAATGGATGGCCAGATCGGTAATTATGTTCGCGGTAAATTTTACGAAATTCTGATCGTCGGCAGTATTACATTCACTGTCTTCTCTCTGATGGGTCTGAAATATGCTGTCCTGCTCTCGGCAATGGTGGGGCTTTCTGTCATTATTCCTTATATTGGTGCCACGGTCGCGACGATTCCTGTTGCCATCGCTGCCTACATCCAATGGGGCTGGGGGGCTGATTTTGGCTGGATCATCCTGGCTTACGGTATTATTCAGGCGCTGGATGGAAACCTGCTGGTACCGCTGTTATTTTCTGAAGCCGTGAACCTGCATCCCATTGCGATCATCGTCGCAGTGCTGGTATTCGGTGGACTCTGGGGATTCTGGGGCGTTTTCTTTGCGATACCACTCGCAACCCTGGTCAATGCACTCATTTCTGCCTGGCCTCGCAAGGGTCGTGGAAAGTTTTATACTTCCGAACATTCCTCATAATACATCGCTGGCGAAATCTGCCAGTCGTGATCGTTCACCACGTTTAAGGATAATATGGCCACTGTGATCCCAATCCTTGAACCGATTAACCACATAGGTCAGACCTGATGTTGTTTCTGTCAGATAGGGTGTGTCGATCTGCGAAATATTACCCAAACAGACCATCTTTGTTCCAGGGCCAGCACGTGTGATCAGGGTTTTCATCTGTTTTGCCGTCAGGTTCTGTGCTTCATCGATGATGATGTAGCGATTGAGAAAGGTTCTACCGCGCATGAAGTTTAATGAGCGGATCTTGATCCGGTTGCTGATCAGATCGGCCGTCGCTGCACGTCCCCATTCACCACCATCAGAATCCTGGTTCAGCACCTCAAGATTATCCATCAGGGCTCCCATCCAGGGCGTCATTTTTTCTTCTTCTGTTCCGGGCAAAAAACCGATATCTTCACCCACGGGGACGGTCACTCTGGTCATGATGATCTCCTGATAGAGTCCCGAATCCAGTGTTTGTGACAATCCAGCCGCTAATGCCAATAAGGTTTTTCCGGTGCCGGCCATTCCCAACAGGGTAATAAAATCAACGCCCGGATCCATTAACAAATTGAGTGCAAAATTTTGTTCCCGGTTACGTGCATTGATCCCCCAGACAGCATGAGACTCTGTTCGATAGTCGTGTGCATGACGAAAACTGATCGTCTCCCCTTTAACGTCAGTCACTATCGCTTCAAACGGTTTTTCACCATCAATATAGAGACACTGGTTTGGATAACAGGTCTCCGCCAGCGGGCCTTTCATGCTATACAGGGTTTCTGATGATTCTTTGTGACATTCGAGATTTTTAGCGTGTGTTTCCCAGAACTCCGCGTCCAGCTCTTCAACTCCAGGATAAAGCAATGTCGCATCATCCAGTGTTTTATCACCGTAATAATCTTCTGCAGAAATGCCGGCAACACGTGCTTTGATTCTCAGATTGATATCTTTGGAAACCAGGGTGATCTTCTTGGCCGGATACTGTTTTTCCAGTGCTACCGTTGTGCTGAGGATTTTATTATCCGGGAGGTCGCCGTTGGTTCCGGGGATATGCTCGGTCGTCTGACCCGTTTGTAAAAATAAGCGCCCACTGGCAATCAGCTCATCATTACCCTGTTGCGTTGCTGACAAAAGAAGTCCGGCTTCAATCGCTTTACGATCTGCATCGCCGATCAGATCATCCAGAAAACGACTGGCCTGACGTGCATTTCTTGCGACCTCGGAAAGCCCTTTTTTAGCCGCATCCAGCTCCTCAAGCACCATCATTGGAAGATAAATATCGTGTTCCTCGAAACGGAACAAGGCTGTTGGATCATGCATCAACACATTGGTGTCGAGTACAAACAGATGTGACTTTGCCATTTAAAGCTCTTTGACTGCCTCCAGTACTTCTGCAACATGACCCGGTACCTTCACTTTCCGCCACTCCTGTCGTAGAACGCCTTCTTCATCGATTAAAAAAGTGCTGCGCACAATGCCCATCACCTTTCTTCCATACATATTCTTTTCCTTAATGACATCGAATATTCCACAAAGTGTTTCTTCTTTATCCGACAACAGATCAAAAGGGAATTCCTGTTTGGCCTTAAAATTTTCATGCGACTTTACGCTGTCACGAGAAACACCCAGGATGACGGTATTCAGAGCTTCGAACTGCTCATACAGGTCACGAAAGTCCTGTCCTTCCCGTGTACAGCCGGGCGTACTGTCTTTTGGATAAAAATATAAAACGACTTTTTTGCCTTTCAGGCCAGACAGGCTGATCGTCTGATCGCCTGTAGCAGGAAGTTCAAAATCAGGTACTGGTTTATCTATTTTTACTGTGCTCATTGTTATTTTACTGGCTCCATAATTGAATCGATATTCAGATGATCACAAAACTCCATAAATTCTCCACGCAGCGTCGCGATGGAGATCTCTATCGGAATACTAATTGTTAGTTGCAGAGAAAACATCTCGGTTCCGGTATGAGCAGCCTGGTATGTACCGCTGTACATTTCCTCTATACCTATTTCACGACAACTGAAAAAACGTGAAATATCATACACCAGACCGGTGCGGTTAACTGAAACAACTTCAATTGCATATGGAACCGATGGAGAAATTGGAGGCGTGTTCTCAGCTCGTCGGAAGGTAATGCTGACAGTCAGATTCTTTTCCAGTTTCGGGATATTATTTTCAATTTTGGCAATGGCATCCCAGCTACCTGAGACCATCATAAAGAGAGCCAATTCACTCCCCAATCTGCTCATCCGCGCATCTTCAACATTACAACCGCAATCACTTAACGTTTTAAAAATTTTGTCGATCAAATCAGACTGGGCAGATCCCAAAATGGACATTACAAAGAAATTTTTCATGATCACGGATGATTCTGCGAGTTATTTTGCTTAATTGTGCCTTTTTTAAGCGGACAATCACACCATTTCTTGTCAATTTTCCGACGGATCAGTAACATGAACACTCTATAAAAGTATTCAGGGTAATTTGCATGTTACGAGGCAGTATGGTTGCAGTGGTCACACCAATGAAAAAAGGTATCGGACCAAACACAAAAGTTGATTCAGCTGCGCTGGCACGATTGGTTGAATTCCACATTATGAATGGCACGGACGCGATTGTTGCCGTCGGTACGACTGGCGAATCTGCAACGCTGGGAGAGGAAGAACATATTGATGTTATCCGCCAGGTTGTAGAAAGGGTTGATAATCGAATTCCCGTGATCGCTGGCACTGGCGCTAATTCGACGTCTGAAGCGATTCGTCTGACCCAGGGCGCCCTGGATGTCGGTGCGGATGCAGCGCTACTTGTCACGCCATATTACAACAAACCGACTCAGGAAGGTCTCTATCAGCATTACAAAACCATTGCAGAAGAGGTAAAAATCCCAATCCTGCTTTACAATGTGCCTGGTCGAACGGCTTGTGACATGTTGCCGGAAACGATTGGTCGACTGTCCCGGATCGAGAATATTATCGGCGTAAAAGATGCCACTGCCGATCTGGACAGGCTTGAAGAATTTCATCGTCTTGCCGGAGATGATTTTCTGCTTTTAAGTGGTGATGATGCGACTGTTGGAGAATTTATTCTTAATGGCGGTCACGGTACAATTTCAGTGACGGCAAACGTTGCACCACAACTGATGCATGATATGTGTATGGCGGCACTGAAAGGTGATCGTGACACAGTGGTTGCCATCGATGATAAACTACAGGGTCTGCACAAAGAATTGTTTATTGAATCGAACCCCATTCCGGTAAAATGGGCTTTGCATAAAATGGGCTTGATCGAAGCAGGTATTCGTCTGCCGCTTACATGGATGTCCAAATCATGTGAAGCGCCACTGCTTAAAGCCATGGAAAGAGCTGGCGTACAGATCTAATCACTGATTAACTATTGAGGTTTTTTTAATGTCATTTCGTTTTTTCTCACTCCTTATTATATCCAGCCTGATCCTTGGTGGTTGTAGCAAATATATGCCCAAGCTGGATAAAGTTGTTCCTGATCAGCGTAAGGAATACAAAAAAAGTAAAAGTCTGCCTGATCTCGAAGTCCCTCCGGATCTGACCACTGAAACCATTGACGACACGCTGGCTGTCCCCGATATTGATGCCAACGGCACAGCTACTTTTTCCACTTACCAGGAACGTGTTGCCAGACAAAAAGAAGCCCGGCTGTACTCCGGAGCAACGGATGAGGCTTCCATTGCAGAAATATCCGGCGAACAACTCATTATCGTCCCCGGATCAACATCTGATACCTGGATTACCTTACAGGAGTTCTGGGACAACCATGGTTATACCCTCGATTTGAACGATGAAGAACTGGGCATAATGGAAACAAACTGGGGTGGTAATGAGGCGAAATCAAAACGTGATAAGTTCAGAGTTATCATTGAACCTGCAGAAGAAGAGGGCATGACGGCCATCTATCTTTCCCATATCGGTGAAGACTTCAAGAACAAGGCATGGACACAACGCGATCGTGATCTGACACTGGAACGCAATATGGCTTCTCAGATCAAATTATCCTTTGGTATCGCCACCACGGCTCCAACACCGGCTACATCAACTGTTGCCGCCACAACAGAATCACAGGAGAGGCAGGCTGCCCCTGTTTCTGACAAGATCGTTTCGGAAATGGCCAGTGCAGGCGATGGAAAAATGTTCCTTGCGGTTAAAAGTGATGTTGATACGATCTGGCCACTGGTTGGTGAATTCCTTCATAACGCTTCTGACATTGAGGTTGAGAAAGAAGATCCTTCCAATGGTACTTTTGATATTATTTATCTTGGAGATGAAGTCAAAAAGAAAGGCCTTCTTTCCAAACTGACTTTCTGGAAAGGCGATAATAATAAATTTCAGATCAACCTGAAAGGTGTTGGTTCAAAAACTGAAATCATTATTCTTGATGAAGATGGTGATTGGGATACTTCCGGAGCGACGGATCAAATCCTGAGCCGCATTAAAGCTAATTTATAATAATGAAGTTCGCCTCTCTTGGCAGTGGCAGTAAGGGCAATGCAACACTCGTAGAGCAGGAAAATACTTTACTACTCATAGACAATGGTTTTTCACTAAAAGAAACCTGTAAGCGGCTTGCACTTCTTGAAAAACAACCCGAAGAGATCACCGCGATACTGGTAACACATGAACATGGAGATCATGTTTCCGGTGTAGGACGATTAGCAAAAAAATACAATATTCCTGTTTGGATGACCGAAGGTACACGAAAAGCAGCCGAAAAAGCGCTTTCTGATCCTCCTTCAATAAAGCGCTTCAATAACCACGAAAAATTCAGTGTTGATGCGATCCAGATCCAGCCCGTCACTGTTCCTCACGATGCCAGAGAACCCTCCCAGTTTATCTTTTCAAATGGGCAACATCGTCTCGGCTTATTAACAGACACAGGAAGTATCACACCTCACATTATCTCCATGTATGATCAATGTGACGCATTGATCCTCGAATCAAATCATGATGATCAAATGCTCGCTGACAGTGTTTATCCACAACATCTGAAACAACGCATATCCAGCCGACTTGGACACCTTGGAAATCATCAGTCTGCTGATCTATTGACGAAACTGGACACCCGTAGGCTTAAACATATTATTGCTGCTCATCTGAGCGAACAAAATAACTGTATCACTAAAGTCAGAAACGCTTTGGCAACGGCTCTAGGTTGCGAAGAAAACTGGATCGAAATAGCTGATCAGGAAAATGGTTTTAGTTGGAGAGAGTGTCTATGAACGTCTTTTCTTCTCAGTCTTCATCCGTTCTACCATTTTGTTTTTCTTTCCACTGAATGGGTTTTCACCTTGCCTGAATTCGAATTTTATCGGTGTTCCGACCAGTTTTAAGGCTTTTCTAAATGTGTTTTCCAGATAGCGTCGGTATGATACCGGTATGGATTTGACCTGGTTTCCGTAGATCACAAATCTAGGTGGATTTTGTCCTGCCATATGAATAAAACGTAATTTGATGCGGCGACTTTTTACCAGAGGCGGGGGATGATCGGTGATAGCCTGATCAAGAATTCGGTTCAATTTTGAGGTGCCTACCTGGATGTTGGCTGAGTTGTAGGCCTTGTTAATACTGGTAAACAGGTTTCCCACGCCACTACCATGTAGCGCAGAAATGAAATGTATTTTTGCAAAGTCGATAAATCGTAGTTTTCTTTCCAGTTCTCGTTTAACCCATTCTCGTTGATCAGCTTCCAGGCCATCCCATTTGTTGACTGCAATCACCAATGCACGGCCACTATCAAGCACCATACCAAGTAAGGAAGCATCCTGATCGGTGACCGTTTCCTGAGCGTCGATCACAAGCACGACGACATTTGCATTGTCGATCGCGCGTATGGTTTTAATGACGCTGAATTTCTCGATCATCTCATTCACACGCGCTCTGCGACGAACACCTGCGGTGTCGATCAGCGTATATTTTTTTCCGTTTCTTTCGAAGGGAACATCAATACTGTCACGAGTCGTTCCGGGCAGATCATAAGCAATCACACGTTCTTCACCAACGATACGATTGATCAGGGTAGATTTTCCAACATTGGGTCTACCGAGGATCGTGACAGCGATTCCTCGATCAACTTCCTGTTCATCACTGTGGTTAAGATCGTCGGGTAGCAACTCCAGAACTGTCTCGATCAGCTCGTCTTTCCCTTGTCCATGTGCCGCAGATATTGGAAAAGGCTCCCCCAGCCCCAGTGCAAAGAATTCAGAAATAACGACATCTCTTAGTAGCCCTTCTGATTTATTGACCACCAGAATAACCGGCTTTTCCATTTTGCGGAGCTGGTTAGCAATAGTTTGATCTTCAACATTAAGGCCTTCACGTCCATCGACAATAAAGACAATCACATCGGCTTCTGCTGCAGCCCGAAGCGATTGCTGGGAAATTAGCGCATCAATGCCTTCTTTTTCATCGGTAAGGCCACCTGTGTCGATAACCATACAGGGCAAATCATCAAACATCGCTTCACCATAGATTCGATCACGCGTCAGGCCAGGTTGATCGGCCACCAGCGCATCACGTGTTCGAGTCAGTTGATTAAAGAGAGTTGATTTACCGACGTTGGGTCGGCCAACGAGAGCGATATAAGGCTTCACTTTACCTGATTATTGGACGGTAAACGCAGACAGCGTGCCTTTCGAACTATAGGCATAGAGTGTATTCCCGATCACAAAAGGTGTTGTAATGATCTTGCTTTTATCAAGCCGGGTTCGTCCAACCAATGAACCATCTTCACGATCAAGCCAGTGCAGATAACCTTCGTAATCTCCAACGACAATATACTCTCCAACACTCACTGGCGCTGTTAATGCTCTGGAACTCAATTGTTCATTTTTCCAGACCGAATTACCGGAATACCGCTCCAGAGCCCAGACCGCGCTCTCTTCATCCGTCAGATAAACATGATCTTCATCAACACCCAGACCTGCGTAAGAAGAGAGATCTCTTACCCATGCAATTTTTCCAGTTTCCAGCTGAACAACGGCAATGCGGCCCTGAAAAGTCGCGACATAAATAGCGCCATCCATGATGACTGGCTCACCATCAATATCAACCATTCTGTCCAGTGTTGATCGGCCGGTTGGTAAAGCAATTCTGTTTTCCCATACCAGACTACCATTTGTCATATCAAGCGCTGTTAATATGCCGCCATCGAAGCCAATGATAGCCAGACCATCTGCTAGCTGAGGTGCGCTGGTGCCCCGTAATGTTAATAATGGAACAGCTCTTTCATAAACCCATAAACGCTGCCCACTTGAGGCATCCAGACCGAAGGCTTTTCCATCCACTGTACGCACAACAACAACGCCGAGATCAGCTTTGGGCGCGGCAAGAACTTCACTGGAAACCTGCGTTGTCCATAAAACTTCACCATCTTCTGCTGAAAGAGCAAGCACTTCTCCATCTCGTGTTCCAACCAGTACCAGTCCTTCTCCAAACCCCGGCCCACCAGATATCGGTTTTTTGGTTTTGGTTTTCCAGTGTTGTTTTCCAGTTTCTATTTCCAAAGCCTCGACAACACCATCGCGCTCTGCAGCGAAGATAACACCTTCACCTGCAACGGGTGAAAGTTTTAGATAATAACCATCCGTACCATCACCGACTCGCGTTGACCAGATCTTTTTTATCTTAATGGAATTCTCTAATTCAACGAGCGGTTTTACACTCACTTCTTCATCGCCAGCCATAAATTTATGGTAGCGCTCTTTCACTGCGCCGCACCCGCTTAGCATAGCCGCAAGAATAACTGTCAGAAATATTTTATCCATTTTCATCGTTCACAAACCCATTCGGATTATTGAGTATTACCGACCCAGATCATCCATTTTCATTTCAAGAAAGGAATTGCCACCTGGCCCGGCTGGATTAAGAGCCGCCGCCTGTAAATACGCATTTCTTGCTTCTTCCTGTTTGCCCTGTGCCAGCAAAATATCACCTTTTAGCTCATGATAGGACGCCAGACCCATGGATTCATCTATTGTCGTAATAAGCGCCCAGGCTGAATCTGTATTGTCATTGCTCAAGTTAAGTCGAGCTAAGCGCATGATGGCCAGTTGTACTAATTCTTCTGCCTTACCATTGTCGATAACCCAACGGAGATAATTACCTGCTGCTTCTGTATTTTCTGACTCTATGGCCGCTTTTGCCAGTTTGAAAGCAGCGAATGAGGCATAAGGCGTTCCCTGATATTGCTGCATTAATTCCTTGGCTGTTGCCTCTGCTTCTTCTGTTTTCTTCTTGCTTAACTGCTCTTCTAACTGTGAATAGGCCATTGATGCCTGCTCACCCTTGGTGGTGAGCTGTCCTTGCCAGTAACGCCAGCCAAACAGCGCGGCACTACCGATGACGATCCCGAGGATCACGGATGTTCCATTTTCTTTCCACCATTTTTTTATGGCGGCTACTTGTTCTTCTTCTGATGCGTAAATGTCTACCACGCTTTTCTCCTGAAAATTAGAGTTTGTTCTTTATATAGAGTTTGTAAATTGATCAGGGCCTTTTTATATCTTAATCAACTGCGCCAGCTTATCCTGATCAACTGTTTGCTGTTCACCTTCTTTAAGATCTTTCACAGACACTGAACCGTTGGCGATTT
>JALSSM010000238.1 GCA_026984275.1 Gammaproteobacteria bacterium | reverse complement strand
TCGCCAATATCCCAGCGTTTAAACTCAGCATAACGTCCTTCGGGTAAGTCATCACGTTTGACATAAAGCTGGATCTGACCTGACATATCCTGCAGGTGCGCGAAAGAAGCCTTACCCATCACACGGCGAGTCATCATTCGACCTGCCACCTTGACACGAACAGGTTCAGCTTCCAGTTGTTCTTTCGTTAAATCCCCATAACGCGCTTTTAACTCAACGGATAATGAATCACGACGAAAATCGTTACGGAAAGGGTTGCCGTTTTCACGAAGCTCGACAAGTTTGGCCTTACGTTGAGCAATCTGATCACGCTCATCAATTTTCTGATCATTATTCTTTTCTTTTTCGTTACTCATTCTTTTCTATAATCCACTTTTAAGACTGGCTTCAATAAACTTGTCCAGATCACCATCCAGTACAGCCTGAGTATTACCCGTTTCCACACCGGTTCGCAAATCTTTAATCCGGGACTGATCAAGAACATAAGATCGGATCTGGCTACCCCAGCCAATATCAGACTTACCTTCTTCCAGTGCCTGCTGATCTTCATTACGTTTTTGCATTTCAAGCTCATAAAGTTTGGACTTGAGCTGCTTCATAGCGTTAGCACGATTCTTATGTTGTGATCGATCATTCTGGCATTGAACAACGATACCTGTTGGCTCGTGGGTGATCCGGATCGCCGAATCGGTTTTGTTGACATGCTGTCCACCTGCACCACTGGCTCTGTAAGTATCGATCCGTAGATCCGCCGGATTGATCTCGATTTCAATCTCATCGTCGATCTCTGGTGAAACAAACACCGAGGCAAAAGAGGTGTGACGACGATTCCCTGAATCAAAAGGTGACTTTCGAACCAGGCGATGAACACCCGTTTCAGTTCGCAACCAACCAAATGCGTATTCACCCGTATAATGAATGGTTGCACTTTTGATGCCGGCTACCTCCCCGGCTGAAACTTCGATTAACTCCGTCTTGAACCCGTGTCGTTCACCCCAGCGTAGATACATTCTCAGGATCATTTCAGCCCAGTCCTGAGCTTCTGTTCCACCTGATCCTGCCTGAATATCCAGAAATGCACTGCATTCATCCGTGTCTCCAGAGAACATTCGACGAAACTCCAGATCGGCCAGATGAGTTTCCATCTTATCCAGATCCTCAACAACTTCTTTAGCTGTATCTTCATCGTTTTCTTCTTTGGCCAGCTCCAGATATTCGCTGGCATCGCTGAGCCCACTATCAAGGGATCTCACCGTCTCAACTATTTTTTCAAGAGAAGCTCTTTCCTTCCCCAACGCCTGAGCCCGTTCCGCATCATCCCAGACGGCTGGATCCTCAAGCTCACGTTCTACTTCAGTCAGTTTTTCGCATTTGAGATCATAGTCAAAGATACCCCCTGAGAGCATCGACGCGCTCTTGCATCTCTTTGATGCGGGTGAAAATGGCATTTAACTCCAACATGACAAATCTTCCTTTGATGATCCTGCGACTAAAAGCGGGTGATCGTACTATATAACGACTGGAATTACATCGGTGAAAGGTGCTGAACTAACAATTGTGGATTACGATTTCCTCTAAATTCATTCACATCGAGGCGATAGACAATCTCAACTTTTGAAACACCTTGCGGCCAATTCTCATTCGTCACATTAAAGGCAATGGCATCGATCAATGTTTGCCTCTCCGGTACTCGTAAAAGCATTTTTAAATGTTTCTCACCAACGATCCGAGCATTCTCCAAATCGAAGACGCCATCAAATACGGGTTCTGGGAATTGCTGCCCCCATGGACCGGCATAACGAAGCTGTTCGGCCAGATCCAGCGACAAATCATTTGCGTCTAATTCACCATCTGAAATAATCACACCTTGTAGATCTTCAGCATGGAGATATTTTCTGACTTCCCGATCAAAAGCCTGCTTAAAATCCTCATAACGATCAGCAGAAAATGATAATCCCGCAGCCATAGCATGGCCGCCGAATTTAGTGATCAAACCCGGATTCTTTGTCGCGATAGCATCAAGCACATCGCGGATATGAACACCTTTGACTGAACGCGCTGATCCTTTTATTTCCCCGGCATCTGCATCCGCAAAAACAATCACCGGACGATGGTATTGTTCTTTGATCCTGGATGCGAGAATACCGACCACTCCCTGATGCCAGTCTGGATCATAAAGACATAAACCAAAAGGCATTTCATTGCCTTTGAAGTCCAGTGAATCCAGAATTTGTGTCGCCTCATCCAACATAAGATCACCAATCTGTCTTCGTTCATGATTCAACTGATCCAGATCTGAAGCCAGTTGCATCGCCTTTGCTTCATCGTCACAAAGCAGGCATTCAATCCCTAGTGACATATCATCCAGACGCCCTGCGGCATTCAATCGGGGACCGATAGCAAAACCCAGATCTGACGATGATAAATTCTGAAACTCGCGTCTTGCAACCCGAGCTATTGCCCTGATCCCGGCACAACCAACACCCTTCCTGATCCGTGCCAAACCTTGTGAAACCAGAATTCGATTGTTGCGATCCAATGGTACAACATCGGCTACTGTTCCCAGTGCCACCAGATCAAGCAATTGAGCCAGATTCGGATCATCCATTCCCTGTTTCTCAAACCAGTCGATCTCCCGCAGTCTTGATCGCAATGCCATCAATACATAAAACATCACACCCACACCCGCCAGTGATTTACTGGGGA
>JALSSM010000237.1 GCA_026984275.1 Gammaproteobacteria bacterium | reverse complement strand
GGCGGATAATAATGTATTCAGCCATACCGCAGATGGTCGTGACCCCTGGCAACGACTAACCCAAGATGCCGGTGTCGTTGTCGGCTCAAACGCTGACTTCTTTAGTCGCGGTGAAAACCTTGCATTTGTCAGTGGTGCAAGTACTGTCTCATTCCCTGTTATACACGAGGCTGTCACCAGATCCATTTACGGCTACCTCTATGACGATAAAGATGACACCACCGACTCCACAACAGGCATTGCAAGCTATGGACACCGTGCCTTTGTCCTGGCAACAGGGTTAGTTGAAAACTCTGGTGCTGACAATGAAGAAGGGCTGATTGGAATTGGTAGAGCTGAGGTTCAAGAAGTCGTCAATATTCGAGGCACTGACTTCAACCAAACCAAAGTTTATTCCGTAATGAATGGTTTTGATCCCAATGAAAACTGGGATATGAGTAATATCCAAACAGTTCCTTTGACTGACCCTGAGGCTTGTCTGGCTGGTTTTACTGCGAACCAGAATCAAGCAGGTGGGTTTGTCTGTGTCCCAGACATTATCGGCGGTAATAGCGCCTTTATAAACACCCGGCTTGTATCAACTTCATCCGAGAATCTATCGGGCGTAACCGTTACAGCCATTCAGCCTGGTGGACAACCATTAGATATTGGCTTAGTCACAACTGACCGTAGTGGGACTGCGACTCTGGACCTACCTCCGGAAGCCGAACTGACGCTTGTTTTCAAAGCAACTGGCTATGCCAATCAGGTTATACCCGTTAAAACACCTGTAAGCGGTACAACAATTGACCTTGATGTTACCTTGATTCCTCGTGGAGCATTACAAACTGTAGATAATTTTCCACATATTAGTTTAACAGGTTCAGATGGCGCAAAGGTTAGCTTAACCCCTAACTTCATTGACCCTCAAGGCAACCAGGTTAACGTAAGCAGTGGGGTAAGCTTAACAATTACGCCAGTTGATGTATCAACGCCTGTTGGCGTTGCTGCCTTCCCTGGTGATTTTTCTGGAATAGTGCAAGGACAAGCTAATCCTACACCTATCATCAGTTATGGAACTGTTGAATACCAATTTACCCGTAATAGCGATGGTGCAGTACTGCAATTGGCAAATGGCCAAACAGCTGATATCCAGATCCCGATTTATGTAACAACCCACCAGGATGGAACAGCAATCGCAGTAGGCGATACCATTCCACTTTGGTCGTTAAATGAAAAAACCGGCATCTGGACGCAGGAAGGAAGTGGCACAGTGGTTGCATCTACGGCATCACCTACAGGCTTGGCACTAAGCGCAACGGTTTCCCACTTTACCTGGTGGAACTGTGACGTCAGCATGAACTCGGCACGAGCCACTGTAACCGTGAATGCACCAGAAGCAGGAACAGCTATTGTAAAAGCACGCACTGCGGCAAATATCGGCTGGCGTCCAAACTCAGTGGATACAGTGATCAATGTAGGTTCTTCAACAAGCCCATTACCCATCCCAAGCAATGGCGAAGTGTGCTTTTGGGCAGAAATTACATTTACCAGCGGCAGTGCGGCTACCACACCTGAATCGTGTATAACGGCAGCGCCCAATGCAAATGTAAACGTAAACCTGGTCATTCAGGGAGGTACTCTAAGTTTAACGGCAACGCCTGACACAAACGTATCGACATTTATTAACGTAGCACCGCTTCAAATCAAGATACAGCCCTCAACTGCCGAAACTGATGTCACATATGCCGTTGACTCTGGGACCTTGCCAGCTGGCGTGAATCTGTCCTCTATTAATGCCACTACAGCTGTTATAAGCGGTACACCTTCGCAAGCGGGGGTCTTTAACTTTGTAGTAAAAGGGACAGATGTGGATGGAAATACTTCTACAATCTCATTTTCTTATACGGTTATTGATGCTATAGCTCCTCCAAAACTACCCAGTTTCCGGAATTTCTCTTTGGCGTTTTTCCCACCAGGGATAAATACTATTGATTTAAATACGCTAAACAATGGCGGCCCAGTTACACATTGGGTGTTGAATGAAGAACCTTCGCTTGAATGCCTTTCGATACCTAACTGGATATCATTAGATTCAAATACTGGAATACTAAGTATTAATATGGATTTAATTAATGGGTTTACTAACTGGTGTGGTTCTGTTGATGCTTCAAATGCATCAGGTACGGACAATATGCAAATTTCACTAGATAATTATCCACCTGCCCAGTAATAACATCCCATTAAAGAGGTATTAGGAATAATACTTGAGAAAAGAGCGGGGATTCTGTTAGAATCCCCGCTCTTCATTTTTCGAACATAATATTAAAGAGAGATCTTCCCATGAAGGCCGATATACATCCAGAATACAACCAAGTCGTTTTCCAGGATCTTGCGAGTGATTTTAAAATACTCACACGTTCTACACTTGGTTCAAGTGAAACCATTAAATGGGAAGATGGCAATGAATACCCGCTGATCAAAGTGGATATTTCAAGTGCATCCCACCCGTTCTACACCGGCAAACAAAACACTAATACAACTGCTGGTGCGATTGATAAGTTTAAGCAGCGCTACGGCAGGAAATAATCCTGTTATTTCCCGTCATTCACGGTTAAAAACATGATCATGCAATTTAAAAAGGCACTCAATTTGGGTGCCTTTTTTTTGTTGTATGTTTTTAGCACCCTGCAACCCGGTTACGCAACCACCTGCTCTGCTGACCGTAT
>JALSSM010000236.1 GCA_026984275.1 Gammaproteobacteria bacterium | reverse complement strand
GAATACGAAGACAGGGTTCTGAATGCCCGTGAAAAAGCATTAGCATTGGAAAAAGAACTCTACACTCATCTGCTCGAGCAACTGGCCGAATATATCGCAGATCTACAATCCACCGGATCAGCCATCTCCGAACTGGATGTTCTGGGCAGCTTTGCTGAACGAGCGGTGTCACTGGATTATTCAGAACCGACACTCCGGGATACTCCGACGATTTACATTGAAGCGGGTCGGCATCCGGTGGTCGAGCAAATCATGGAAGAAAGTTTTATCCCCAATGATCTGATCATGAATGATGATCGTAAAATGCTGATCATCACCGGGCCTAACATGGGTGGCAAGTCTACCTACATGCGCCAAACAGCACTGATCGTCCTGCTCGCACATTGTGGCAGTTTCGTTCCGGCCAAAACGGCAGACATCGGAACCATTGATCGGATCTTTACCCGCATAGGAGCCAGTGACGATCTGGCTGCTGGACGATCAACCTTCATGGTAGAGATGATCGAAACCGCCAACATTCTCAACAATGCCACTCAAAACTCGCTGGTGCTAATGGACGAGATCGGACGCGGCACCAGTACCTTCGACGGCCTGTCACTGGCCTGGGCCAGCGCGACTCATTTGCTTGAAAACATCAACGCCTGGACACTCTTCGCCACCCACTATTTTGAAATGACGGCCATTCCTGAAACCCACCCTACTGCGATCAATGTCCGTCTCGATGCCCTCGAGCATAAAGACAAACTTGTCTTTATGCACACTGTCAAAGAAGGCCCGGCTAACCGCAGTTATGGATTACAGGTTGCCCAACTTGCGGGAGTTCCTGAAGACGTGATCGCGAAAGCGCGGGGGCGATTGAAACAACTGGAAAACCGGGAAGCAACCCTTCACCCAACCGTTCCAGATGAACAGCTTGAATTGCTACCCTCTACGGCCATGAATGAACTCGTGGAAAAATTAAAATCGCTGGAACCGGATGAATTGAGTCCTAAACAAGCATTGGAAAAGCTGTATGAGTTAAAAGGATGGTTGGGATAAATTTACTCTGATCTGTCGTTAATTTGAGACGCTTTTTGGAAAGAAATTTGATCTTTCAGAACCACAATAATCCTAACTAACTGAATATATTGTATTTATCATTAAGGCATGATTTGTGCGTTAGATCTGGTTTGCTACAGAATTAATTATTTGATTAAACAAGAGGGGATTATAAATGAAAAAATATTTAAGCATTACTTTTGCCGCTTGCATCATGGCAAGCCCGATCGTTTCACAAGCCGCTTTTGTATTCACGAATGTTGGATACACCTCAAACACGGTAACCTTTACAATTAACGGTGACATGTCAGGTTATGTGGATCCTGGATCTGCCAATAGTAATCAACAGTTCTCTATCAGATACACACCTGGAATGGTTAACTCAACTTCTGGTTTGAATTTTGCCCCAAATACATGGAGTCAGGATGTATTTGATAATAAAACCATAACCAGCAATGGAAACACGGGGTTCTTCACTACAGGTACAACAATACCCTTTAGCTGGTCGGCATATAACGGTAACCTTTCCAATGCTTTTGCTACTAATAACATCGTGACGTTAACTTTGTCTCAAAATTTGTTTAACCCTGGATTTTCAGCCTCTGATATATCATTCTGGTGGGGAAACGGACATTCAGATAACAATCCAACCTTTTTAGGGGGTGGTGCACCCGCAGCCGTTCCATTACCCGCTGCCGTCTGGTTATTAGGCTCAGGTTTACTCGGTCTCATTGGCATGAGAAAGAGAACCTAGAATTAGGTCTGAGATAATTTTTTAAAAAAGACCTCACAATGTGAGGTCTTTAGCATCAACAGCGATCTGAACATACTTCGATCAGTTGATATCGCACTGGGAGTCTTTACCCTTTTCAATCCTTCTGTAATCTTTACAGGCCGGAAACCTTTTTTTGCTACTATTCAGGAAATAGGTATTTCGAATTAAACTACGAATCAATTTGCAATCACTGGCATTGATGACAGCTTTAATAAGAAGTTAGGAAGGCCTTATGAATTTGGTTTTATTTACAATGGTACTTATTCTTTTACCGGAAATATTGTCACATCGACTTTGCAAATCAATCGTACTAATTACCAGTTTGTGCTACCTGAACTAACCCTGACAGCAATCCCCTTGCCAACAGCGGTCTTTATTATTTTCAAGTGCCTTACTACTGTGATCAGAACAAAAGGGGCGCGTGTAACTCATAGTTCCTGATAAGAGGGCGCTGATTTTAAGCATCCTTTTTCTACCAGTTCGATCTAAGGCTTAATCAGTTTGAAATTCTGTATACCTTTTCTATCATGCTGGTCAGGCCCCGTTCTTTAAAACGAGAGTTCCCGCCAAGTACATCGTATTCTGACAACAAATCCACTCTTTTTTGATCGGCATAAAGCCCTCGAATTTCATTTTCAATGACGGCAAAAGGTGGACCGTTCATTTCTTCTTCCGGATATTCCATCGTGACAAGAAGTATTTCGGTATTATCTGGAACGATCGTCATTAAATGTTGTACATACCGTTTGCGTATTTCAGGTGGCAATGCGATTAGAGAAGCACGATCATAGATCGCTGAAATCATTCTCAAATCGTTAATTGACAGATCAAAAAAATCACCGCAAAGTATCGTCAGTTCTTCTGCATCATAGCGGGTAAACCTTTGCTCTTCTGAAATTTCTACGGGCAATTGATTTTCTTCAAAAAAGCTTTCAACAGCCTGCTGACTGATCTAAATCCCAATCACTTTATATCCTTGCTTTAGCAACCAGAGCATGTCTCGACTTTTTCCACAGAGCGGGACGAAGACAGTGCCACCGGGGTTGATCTGCAACTTATCCCACCATGTTTGCAAATAAGGATTGACATCTTCCTGATGAAAACCAATTTCATTTGCATGCCATTTTTCGATCCAGAATTGTTTGTCCATTGTTATTTAGAGAGCCTCTGTAAATGATGGTTTGTTTAGTTACTCCCACAATCAGAGTATATTAGGAATCTCTGACTAGAAAGTTACAAGATCTTAATGATAAAACAAATTGTGTTACCTCTTTTCATTCTGTCTGCTATTACGAGCTGTTCAGATAATCCTGAGGCCACATTCAAAGGTCTGGATGGTCAGGATCATTCTTTTTCTGAATATGTTGATCAGGGAAAGTGGACCATCGTTAATATCTGGAGTACATCCTGCCCTTATTGCCGTATGGAGATGCCCGATCTTCAGGATTTCCATGATGCCCATAAGGCTACAGATGCAACGGTTCTTGGGATAGCGATCGACTTTCCCAGCTTTGGTTACCCCGATCCACAAACCGTCAAAGACTACACACTGGACTATTTTATAGATTTCCCCTCTCTACTGGCTGATGCTGATCAGGCTTCTGAGCTGATTGGGGCACAAATCACCATGCTGCCTATCACCTTTTTTTATGACCCTGATGGTGAGATGGTTGGCCGGTGGGAAGGCACTATTACTCAGCAGGAAATTGAAAACGTGATCATTAACCCACTCGAAAACTCTGAACTTTTTGGATCAGGATCAAGAGGAGCCAGAAATTGAGCACCGATTCAGGGAGGCTATTTCTCTATCCAGAACGGGTGTCAGATCAAATTTATCGGGATTTTTTGCAATTTCTGTCGAAATATTGGTTAAATCAACGTTATAATTCCACTTTTGAAGATCTGACAGGTAATTCGTCCCATGACTTTCGTAGTAACTGAAAATTGTATTAAGTGTAAATATACTGATTGTGTTGAGGTCTGCCCGGTAGACTGTTTCCATGAAGGACCCAACTTTCTGGTCATTGACCCTGATGAGTGTATCGATTGTACCTTGTGTGAACCAGAGTGCCCGATTGAAGCCATCAAGTCTGAGGACGATCTGACCAAGGATGAAATGCAGTATCTTGAATTGAATGCTGAGTTATCCAGAGACTGGCCTGTGATCAATGAATCCAAAGATCCTTTGCCAGACGCTGATGAATGGAAAGACAAGGAAGGTAAACTCGATCTACTTGAACGATAAAATCCTTCTCTCCTACCTTTCCTGTTTAAAACAAAGCCTCTCAATTCGAGAGGCTTTGTTTTTTAACCCCTTAATGACTATCCGTAACGCAATAACCGTCACATAGTTTTTCTATTAGACATATGCACCAAGATTGCTCAAAATAGAGCACCATGCCTGTGCGGGCGATCCAAAAGCGATCGGTAATGTTTTTTCAGGCTCAATAATAATAACCCGGAGGTCATATGAAACTTATCACAACTATCCTTAAACCCTTCAAGCTGGATGATGTTAGAGAGGCACTTTCAGAAATAGGTATCGTCGGCATGACCGTTACCGAAGTTAAAGGCTTTGGCCGTCAGAAAGGTCATACCGAGCTTTATCGTGGTGCAGAATATGTGGTTGACTTTCTACCCAAGGTGAAAATTGAAGTCGCTGTCAGTGATGAACAAGTTGATTCCGTTGTAGAAACAATCCAGAACGCTGCATCCACTGGCAAAATTGGCGATGGTAAAATTTTTGTCACTAATATCGAACAAACTATCCGGATCAGAACCGGTGAAACAGGTAACGACGCACTTTAAAATAACAAAAAAAGAGAGAGTCACATGAAAAATTTGATAACTGCTTTATTTCTCCTGGCACCAGGACTTTGTTTTGCCGATGATCTGAATTCTGCAAATACGGCCTGGATCTTAACATCAACAGCACTCGTTTTATTCATGACACTGCCCGGACTTGCCTTATTCTACGGCGGTCTTGTTCGAAGTAAAAATGTCCTGTCCGTCCTGATGCAATGCTTTGCCATTGCCTGCTTGATGTCATTAATCTGGATGATTGCAGGATATGGAATTGCCTTTGGCACCTCTGGAAGCTTCAACTCATTTATGGGCAGTGGCAAGCTACTTCTCTCCGGTGTAGGTTGGGAGTCAATGAGTGGAGACATTCCGGAAACTGTTTTTATTATGTTCCAGATGACTTTTGCGATCATCACACCAGCATTGATCGTCGGCGCTTTTGCTGAACGTATGAAATTCTCTGCGGTGTTGTTGTTTAGTGCTGGCTGGCTAATCTTAGTTTATGCACCCGTCTGTCACTGGGTTTGGGGTGGCGGCTGGTTGGCCGAGCGAGGAATTCTTGATTTTGCTGGTGGAACAGTCGTTCATGTCAATGCTGGTGTGGCTGCACTAGTCACCGCGATGGTATTGGGTAATCGTAGAGGTTTTCCCCAAAAAGCTATGCCTCCCCATAACATGACATTAGCGATCACAGGTGCTGGCATGCTCTGGGTTGGCTGGTTTGGCTTTAATGCCGGTAGTGCTCTCGCTGCGAACAGTAGTGCAGGAATGGCCATGTTAGTGACACATATTTCGGCTTCAGCGGGTGCATTGACCTGGATAGTCATAGAGTGGATAAAATATGGTAAACCCAGCGCCTTAGGTATTATCACCGGTATGGTTGCTGGCCTCGGCACGATTACGCCGGCCTCTGGTTTTGTTGGCCCTTCTGGTGCCCTGATCATCGGTATCAGTGCAGGATTTGTCTGTTATTTCGCAACCCAGTTTATTAAACGAAAACTGGAAATTGATGATTCTCTGGATGTTTTCCCTGTCCATGGCGTCGGTGGTATTCTGGGCACCCTGCTCGCTGGCGTTTTTGTTGCGTCGAATCTGGGTGGCGTGGGTTATGCAGAAGGTATGAGCATGGCATCACAACTTGGTGTTCAGGCCCTGGGGGTCATTGCAACAGCCGTATGGTCTGGTTTGATCAGCTGGATACTGCTAAAAATACTGGATGCAACCATTGGTATTCGTGTTACACAGGAGCAGGAAACAGAAGGTCTGGATATCGCCGAACACGAAGAACGTGGTTATATCATTTAACCGCATTTCCTGAAAAAGTAGTCTGGCATCCTGCCAGGCTACTTTTCTCAAAATAAAATCTTTCAAGCTTCATAAAGATCACCCATTTTCAGCCGATAATATTCTCCAGGAGGTTGTCGGATTCAGGGAATCATAGCGGGGCGAGTGGAAAACTGGGTTCGTTTCCCATCGCCGCAGTAGATTCTTCCTGAATCCGACAGCCTCCTGATTAATCTGAACGATGGAAAGGATTTCTAATGAGCGTTGCTGCTGAAGCCATACAAACACTTCAATCTGATAAGAAAATAGCTTTAGCTGCAAATCAGCAAGTTAAAGAGTTGCTTGATCTTGTCCAGGGAAAACCATTGCCTGTTTTCAGCCAAACCGTCAAACAGCTCGAAAGATTTCAGGATAAACCAAACTCATCAATTCCAAAGATCGTTGAAACACTGAAACTCGATCCAGGATATTCACACCAGATATTAGTTACTGCCAATAAAGGGTTAGTAAAAAATAAACGTGAACCAGCATCTTCTCTGGATCATGCAATACTTTTATTAGGTATTCCGCAAATTATTATGATCGGCAAACAACTGCCGTTGATCACTGATCAAAAAGATCTCACAGCCAGATCCAGAATTTTACAGATCATTAGTCGTGCTTATCATGCCGGGGTGCAGGCCAGAGAATTAATGTCTGTCTATGGAAAAACATCGACTAAAACCGCTTTTCTTACAGCACAACTACAAAATATTTATCTTGTCAGCCTTTGGTTTTATGCTCCCGAAGAGATGACCAGATTGATAAAAACACCGGCTGGGGGGGAAAACATTCTGATAGAAATCAGGAAAAATTTAGCGAAATGTTGGCACTTTTCTGATCTGTTTCAGGAGAGTTTTAACCCACGAGAAAACTCAAGTCATCTTGTAAAAGCTATCGCTTTCTCCAGCCAAATAGTCCAGATTGCAGACAATGGCTGGTATACAGAACAAATGGAGAATTTTATCACGATCTCCTCTGAGCAATTAGGCTACCCCGAAGAGCTCCTGTATAAACTGATACACTGGAATGCTGTTATTGCAGCTCATGAATCCACATTTTATCCAGTAAAACCGGTGGCCTGTCGTTTACTTGACATAGAAACGCCCGAAAAGTCTTCAGAAAAAGTTTCACCCGTTACTGAGAGAGAAAAACCTTCAGTTGCAGCGCCTGTTAAATCTCCGCCAGAAAAACCGGTTGCTGTAAAAAGGGTCAAACAGAAAAAAACCATCGTTAAAAAACCAACCCATGATTTAGAGTCACAGTTAAAAATACTGGTTGAAATGGGCAAAAAGAGAAGGCCTCCTCAGGAAATACTTGAGTTTGGCTTCAAACTCCTCTCCGGGATTGCAGGAAAAAACGCCGTTGTTTTTTTTCTGCTGGATAAAAACAGAACCTTCTTAAAATCACGTTTCACTCATAACTTAGAAAATCAGAAACAGTCTATTTTATTACCGCTTAAACAAAAAAATATTTTCAAACTATTACTGCAAAAACAGCAGCAAATATGGATCAATCCAAAAAATCGGGAGAAGTTCTCATCACTGTTACCAGTAGATCTATCTGTAAAAATTAACAAAAATGATTTCTTTGGACTGTCTTTGTTCATTCAAAATAAACCGATTGGTTTGTTTTTTCTTGAGAATACGACGGATCTGCCGCTATCGTCAGAGCTGTACCAACAATTTGTCTCGATTTGTAGAACAATCAGCACATCATTGGAAGAGGTGAAAAAACATGACGACTAAAATTAGTAAGGTATTTCTTACACTACTCTTATTTCTATCTATGAATCTTGTTTCCGCTGCCGGCATCTATAAATGGACTGATGCCGATGGAAATATCCATTATGGTGATCGCCCACAGGAATCAGCTCACGAAATAAAGGTCAACACTGGCCACAAGCCTGATCCACAACGACGGGAACATCAACAAAAACGCGACCGCCTGCTTGAAGTCTTTGATGAAGAACGTCAGGAAAAACGTGCGAATAAAGCCCAGATAGCGCAGTTAAAAGCCGAACAACAACAAAAATGCTTTGAAGCTCAGAAACGACTGGAGCAATATAAAACAGCAGGCTATTTGTACAAGCTGGACGACGATGGTAATCGCACAATTCTTGAAGATGAAGAGCATGCCAGCGCCCTTGAAAATGCACAAGACTCCGTAGATCACTGGTGTAGTTAACAAGCTGTTACTTACAGCACTATCCGCAACGATCGTTTAGGTGTAGGATTATGCCTGTTTCTACCCTTCCCTGACATCGACTGTGAAAAACTCAATCTGGAAATCAGGCTGGTTTGCGATCAGCATTTTTATTATCTGTTTTCTTATTCTGTCCAGACTTCCTTTTATGCAAGGTCTGGATCGATTTGTTGATCATTCATTATCGACACTGTTTCCGATCATTCACAACCAATCTTTAATTCAACCTGGCTGGGCGAACCTTATTGAGACCTTTGCCCTGATCGTCGTTATTATTTTTCTGTTATCAAGTTCTAAAAAAATCACGCCAGGCAAATTCTTCTTATTTATCCTCCTGATTCTTGCTCTTGTTGGCGGAAATCTTTTTCTGTTATTTCAGCATAATATCTGGCTGCATCTTTCCCTCCCGATAACATTATTAATCACTGGTTTTGCTTTCATAGCCATTCGTCATTATTCAGTAAGCCGATTTTCTGATGATCAGTTCAAAAAGGATTCGGCAGAAAAAAATTACACCATTGGACTGGCTTTCCAGCAACAGGGACACCTGGACTGGGCATTTGAAAAATTTAAGGCCTGTCCCCATAACCCACAACGAATGAAAGCGCTTTATCAACTGGCACAAAGTTATGAGCATGAACAGCACTATAAAAAAGCCATTTCTGTTTACCAGTATATGACTGAGCACGATAGTGACTATCAAGATATAAAAAACAGAATAGAGAATGCCAGACAACAGATCAAAGCTTCATTTTCGACCCAGGAGAAAACACAAGACAGGACTGGCAAAAAACAAAACTTATTGCCTGATGCTATCCTTGGCCATTACAAAGTCAGGAAAGAAATTGGTAGAGGAGCGACGGGAACTGTCTACCTTGGACATGATCTTCGAACGGGCGACAAAGTTGCCATAAAAACCCTGCCTCTCGCCAATGAATTTGATGAGTCAGAAGTTGAGGCCGTCAAACACCGATTTTTTCGGGAAGCTGAAACTGCCGGGCAACTTAATCATCCGAACATTGTCAGTATTTATGATGCTGGAGAAGTGGATGGGCTGGCTTACATTGCAATGGAGTTGTTAAGTGGTCACGATCTGACGCGCTATACGCGGAAAGATAGTCTGCTCTCTCCTGTGATGGTTATGGGCATCGTCTATAAGGCCGCCAGAGCCATTCATTATGCCCATTCCAGACAGGTCATTCACCGCGATATAAAACCGGCAAATATCATGTTTGACCTCGAAAAAAAGAAGATCATTCTGACCGACTTTGGTATTGCAAGACTGATCGATGCGAGCCGAACACGAACCGGGATTATATTAGGCACACCAGCCTATATGTCACCAGAACAACTGGAAGGTTCTAAAATTGATGGAAGATCAGATTTGTTTGCACTGGGAGTCATGTTATTCCAGTTATTAACCGGGGAACTCCCATTTAAAGGAGAGTCTCTGGCGATGTTGATGTATATGATTTCCAGTGAACCCCATCGGGAGATTTTTAAAATCAGACCCGAACTTGCTCAACATTATCCCGATCTTGCCGCTATTATCGACAAGGCATTGGAAAAAGAAGTCGGCGATCGATTTCAAACCGGCTATGAAATGGCAGAAGCACTAAAACAATGTGCAAAGAAATAACACTATGGATCTGACGAAAATACTGGAACTGGCAAGCAATTCAGATGTTGGCCGCAAACGTGCCCACAATGAAGACAGTACGGCGATTGATGCCAGTCTGGGTTTGCTGATCATCGCTGATGGAATGGGAGGATACCGCGCAGGTGAAGTAGCCAGCGCAGTCGCCATATCAACCATTATGAAACACATTCGCCGTCGGTTACCACAATTACAGGCACAGCAAATCGACAAAGCCACCGGCTTTTCCATGGAATCTATGATTGCCAGAGATGCGATACGTGAAGCAAATTTTGAAGTCTACCGTACCGCCCAGGACAATACTCAGTTCCAGGGAATGGGCACAACAGCGTTATTAGTGCTATTTTATGATAATCACTTTACGGTAGCACATGCGGGTGATTCCCGACTCTATCGTGTTCGAGACGAGCGATTGGAAAAAATCACCAATGATCACTCATTAATCCAGGAACTTGTTGATCGCGGACTCTATACTCTGGAAGAGGCAGAAGCAAAAACGCCGAGCAATCTCGTGACACGAGCACTGGGTATCAATGAAACAATCAATGTCGATCTGTTTGAGGATACTGTACTGCCGGGGGATTTATTTCTGCTTTGTACAGATGGTCTGACAGACATGGTCGATGATACAGAGATTCACTTAACGCTGAAAAAGTTTAGTGATAATCTCAACAGAGCAGCACAGGAGCTGATCGATCTGGCAAATGCACGTGGAGGAAAAGATAATATCTCTGTTGTCCTCGCCAGACCAACGGCTCCCTTTCCAGCGACAAGTGGCTGGTTTGACAAACTTTTTGGAACAACTTGATAATTGATTTCTGATCAGTCCTTATCCAGAATTGATCCGAGGTTTTGAAGGGAAAAATACAGGCAATAACTCATGGCAAAAATTATACTTAGTCTTAACGGTAATCCGCAGGGTGAATTTGAACTCGCGAAGGAACGAATGACCATCGGCCGGAAGGCTGAAAATGATATCCCGATTGATAATCTTGCGATCAGTGGGCAACATGCACTGATCTTATCTGTACTTGATGATTCATTTATCGAAGATCTGGGTAGCACCAATGGTACTTACGTCAATGGCAAACTCATCAAGAAACAGGCTTTGAAGCATGGTGACATTATCGGTATCGGTAAACATGAGCTGAAATACATCAATGAAAATGCCTCAGATGATGAAGATGATTTTGAAAAAACGGTATTAATCAGTCCTGCCAATGGCCAGGCCGCCGCCATGGCCGCTAAATTTGCCGAAGATGCAGGCGTTGCCGCTGTCAAGCCTGCCTCAGGAACGCCTTCTGCGATGAGCATGCCTAAAGGTAAACTACATGTACTTAATGGTCCCATCGCGGGTAAGGAATTAATTTTAACCAAAGCCCTGATCACGCTGGGCAAACCGGGTGTTCAGGTGGCGGTTATTTCACGACGACCACAAGGCTATTTTCTCACCCACATTGAAGGTAACAAGGATGGAAAACAAGTTTTTCCTGAGGTCAATGGCGAGTCCATCGGGGCAAAGGCCTATACCCTGGCTGATCACGATATTATTGAACTGGCCGGAATTAAAATGGAGTTTACGCTTGAGAGCTGATCTCACTCCTCATTCTGACTGAGTGCCTTTTCAGCATCTTCAAGAAAACGGGTGAAAATTGAATCTAAGGCTTCTGCATAAGCAGGAATAGCACTTTTAACTGTCCTGTTTTCAACCTCAATTTCTGCAACATAATCACTGGCTAGTAGTAATTTATCCGTACCACGCTTTTGTAGTTGTATTTCGAGTGCAACAATAACACTCGCTGACTTCTCTTTCAGATGACGTTCTAATCTATTGATACGAGCGGATATCACATATTGATGCGCGATCGAAGGATCTGTCATTACTAATGGTGCAGCATTCGCAGTACGCAACCATGTCAGCAGTTGTGCCTGTAACATTCTGGGTGGCGAATCCTGCCAATAATGATAGTGATGTTGTTTCAGTACCAGCCCCTGTTCATCTTCCGAATACAACATTGCGCGGCCACGGTACAATCCTTTACTACGAAAATTTCGCAGGTAAACATCGCCATCAAATACCTGTTTTTTGATTGATGGAGCCGGATCAGGCAAGCGATAATATTGATCCGTTGGTACTGGAGCTACGGGATCAAAAGAACATGAACTTAACAACGAAAAAAATATTATCAGGACAATAACAGGAATTTGCTTCATTCTTCATTACCACGATCATCTTGTGGAGAACTACTGATCAGCAATCGCGGATTCTCTCTGATCTCTCTGGAAAATTCATGCAGATTACGCATCGTTCCTTCCAGATCGTACATCACTGTATTGATATGTTCCGACACTGTGGTTAATGTTGTGTGTAGCTCTTCGGCGGAGACTCTAGAAGCATGAATTGTTTTACCCACTGAATCACTATTATCGACAACCAGTTTATTAAGCTGGGTTGCCGCCTTATGAATCTCTCTTCGTGTCTTCTCAATACGATGTGTTAGCTGGTTCATATTCTCACTCATACTCTCAAAGTTCTGCAACATCCCCGAAATATGCTGTTGGTTCTCATCACCCAGGAAACGATTCATGTTATCAACTGTTTTGTTCAATGAGGTGAGCAGCTTTTTTGCATCGTTCCAGATCACCGGGTCTTCAATATTTTTCTGCAAGGTTTCAAAAAATGGCTGGATATTCGTCGATGCCACATTCTCCAGTGTGTCGGTCATTCGGGTCACCTGATCAATAAATA
>JALSSM010000235.1 GCA_026984275.1 Gammaproteobacteria bacterium | reverse complement strand
TTGTCGATGCGATAATCAAAGGGCTTCTTAGCTGATGCTCGATATAGTCTTTAATCAACAACCCGAATACCACCGCAGGTATCGTGCCGATAATGATCGCCGAGCCTAGTCGACTGTCTTCTGTCTCGTTACCTCCAATAATGGAGTTGAACCAGGCTGACATAATATTTTTGATATCGTTACGAAAATACAAAATTACAGCGATTAGAGAACCAAAGTGAACTGCAACATCGTATGTTAAACCTTGATCTTTCCAACCCATCAAGATGGGTACCAGGATTAGATGAGCGGAACTCGAGATAGGTAAAAATTCAGTGAATCCCTGAAGCAGGGCAAGTACGATGAGTTGTATTAAGGGCATATTTTCCTTTTAATTAAAGTCGTTCAAGCAAATTGTTTGTTTCAAACCCCATCAGAGGTTCATCAAATTCTTTTGTTAATGCGATTACTTTGAATCGTTCACCCATTTCTCCGGGCAGTGTCAGGGTTTTTACCTGTTGAGATGCGCGCAAATACTGATCAGTCGATTTACCTTGTTCAATATCAAGCATCTCAACCAGTCCACAGCTCATCAAAAAATGAGCCTGCGTGGTATAACCTTCGATCTCAAATTCACATTGATCAGCTGCCTCTGCGACAGCGGTAAAGTTGACCGAAGCACTAATATCCTGCAATCCAATATAGACAAATGGGTCGTCATGCGCCCGATGTCTGTAATGGCAGATTAACGTGCCGCTGATCCTATCAGGATGATAATAATCATTGTGTGAACAACCGTAATCGACACAGAAAATTACACCGCTTCCCAGAGTGTCTGAAAGGCCTTTGAACCAGGCGGGTAAATGACGGTTGATCTCGGAAACATAACCATCAGGTAATGGTCGTTGTATCGCCTCTACGGCCTGTTTAAGTGGTTCGAGCGCTTCTCGGCTAACAAAATGGAACTGATCATTTTCAAAAGCGACCCGTTGTTCACTGATCTGATGGTCAGTGATCTGAAACCTTTCAACAGGCAGGGCATCCAGTACTTCGTTGGCCAGGATAACGCCACTTATTTTTTCCTCTGGTAATTGATCCAGCCACTCAATCTTACCGATCAGCTGAGGTAGCTCTTTTGCAATCAGTTGTTGTTGGCGTTCACGTAGATCCGCACTGACTTCGAGAATCAGATAAGTATCTGGCAGGGTATTTAATGCTTCCAGCTCTCTCAAAATATCACAGGCCAGGCGACCACTTCCGGCACCGAACTCTAATATGGTTTTATTGCCATCAAGTCCATCAAAAACCTGCTTGATCTGACGTGCAAAACAGCGTCCAAAAAAAGGGGAGACTTCGGGAGCCGTGATAAAATCACCTTCTGATCCAAATTTGGCTAATCCCGCACTGTAGTAACCGAGGCCGGGTTCATACAAGGCCATTTCCATAAATCGGGCAAAAGAAAGACTTCCTCCTTCAGAACGAATGGCGGATCTGATCTTTTGTTGTAATGCCTCGCTGAGTTTTAGCGCATCCGGGTCAGGGGTGGGGAGAGAGTGCATTGCCGGTTATTGGAAAGCACTCGTCATATCCGGGATATCACCATCAAGAAACCAGTGGTTTTTCTCGGCATCAAACCACCATGTCTGTTTATCGGTAATCTTCTTAACCGTACCTCGATTCACATCATAAAAGCTGATCAGTGCATTCACTTCGAGTTTGGTATTGTCTTCTGAGAAGAACTTTTCCCCATATTCGTACGAAGTAATACGGATATTCTTCAGATATTCGGGGCTTCTCAATGGTTTTGAATAATCCTTGATCTGGATATAACGTGCTGCTTCTTCATAATAGCCCCAGCGAATCGCTTTACGAAAGTCATTGAGCGTGATGTCTATTTGATCAGTTCTCTTATATTTGTCAGCACTTGCACAGGCTGATAAGGTCAGAACGAGACAGATCATCAGCACAGAAAAAAAATGGCTGGAATTAAGGCGATTTATTGTCATTAGTTTCCCCATGAAAAATCTATTTTATTGATTTCCTGATCAACCAGTGTTTCTGCCTGGCTGTGCTCGCGAAATGTTTTACCCGTTTCCGGGTGTCGCTGATCACCATTGATTTCCGCCAGTGGCACTGCGACATAAGCATAGTCGATAATATCCTGACGTGGAATATCCAGTCCGTTTTTATGCATAATTAAATCATCCACAAGCAATAGATCAAGATCCAGCGGACAGATGGTTTTATTTCGACGACCAGAACTTTTCTCGATTTCTTTTAGTAATTGATTGATTTTTTCAGGTGCTAAATCCGTTTTAAAACCAGCGACCAGATTGTAATAGTTGTCTGCATTTTTTGTCCCCATCGCCGCCGACTCATAAACACTGGAGAAATGAAGATCATGAAAGTGTTTTTGTAATGCAGCGATTGCTACAGAGATGTTTTTCCGGCGTTCAACATTACTACCGATGCCAACAAAAACGCTTCTAATCACGGCTACGTTCTATCATCACGCCGACATCCCGAACGATCGGCACAGCGCCTTTTTTGTTAATCTTCAAACGCATCCAGGGTGCTTTAAATTCGTTCAGAATGATTTCAGCTACACCTTCAGCGACGGATTCGATCAGTTGAAAGCTACTCTGTTCCACATAGGCAACAATTCGTTCAGCCACTTCGGCATAATTGACGGTGTATTGCAGATCGTCCGTTTTTCCGGCTTTTCGAATATCAGTACCGATTTCC
>JALSSM010000234.1 GCA_026984275.1 Gammaproteobacteria bacterium | reverse complement strand
ACCTCTGAGTATTGCACTGGAAGAATTAAAGACAATAGATTCCGTGCGAGTAAAAATACTCATAGACTTTATTAATCATTCAAAGCGTGGTTTTACGCATTACAGAAAAAAACAAGGGAGTCATCAAAATACTATAAGGGGGTAAGACCCTATGAGAAAACTAAAATGTACTGTTATTGGTGTTGGTTATCTGGGTAAGTTTCATGCACAAAAATATGCCCGATTGCCGGATGTTGATCTTGTTGCTGTTGTTGACATGGATTCGGGAATTGCAAAAAATGTTGCCAAAGAAAACAACAGTCAAGATCTAACAGATTATCAAACCCTGTTAGGTCAGGTTGACGCCGTTAGTATTGTCGTACCGACTAAGAACCACTATCAGGTTGCGAAAGATTTCCTGCTTGCCGGCAGCCATGTGCTGGTCGAAAAACCGATCACTGTCACTGTAGAGGAAGCCGACGAACTGATAAAGATCGCACGAAAAAAACAATTGATCCTGCAGGTCGGGCATCTGGAACGCTTCAATGCTGCCTTGCTTCAGCTTGATTTGAATAAACAAGAACCTTTGTTCATAGCGTCTCATCGCTTGTCAACTTTTAACCCCAGGGCTAATGATGTTAGTGTCGTGCTGGACTTAATGATCCACGATATTGATATCATCCTGAATATTGTACATTCTGAAGTTGAACGCATTGATGCCAGTGGTATCTCAGTGTTAACAGGAGATACAGATATTGCGAATGCACATATTCTTTTTAAAAATGGTTGTGTTGCCAATGTGACAGCCAGCCGTGTCAGTATGAAAATCGAACGTAAAATGCGGATGTTTCGTCCTGATTCTTATGTTTCGGTTGATTTTCATAACCGCGTTTTAACCCGCCACAGAACGGGTGAAAAAGAAATGTTTCCCGGTATCCCTGAGATTGTCACTGAGGAATCAAGCTTCGAAAATGGAGATGGTTTACTCGAAGAGATCAAACATTTTATTCGCTGCATTAAAGAAAAGCGTCAGCCTTTAGTGACAGGTGAAGATGGTCGCAGAGCTTTGGAGACGGCGATAGAGATCAGCAATATCCTGACACACCGAAATAAATTAAATTCATCCACTGATCAACAAAAAATTAAATACCTGTTCGGGTGATATCAATCATGATTCCGATGGTTGATTTGAAAGATCAGTACGCTGAGATCAGAGAGGAGATACAAACAGGATTAAATGACCTGTTAGAAAGTTGCCATTTTATACTTGGGTCCAATGTGCATGCCTTTGAACAAGAAGCTGCGAACTATCTGGGCGTAAAACATGCGATCGGAGTGGCGTCAGGAACAGATGCACTTCATCTTGCACTGCTGGCGGCTGGCGTTAAAAAAGGTGATGAAGTCATAACGACAGCTTTTACATTCATCGCTACAGCTGAAGCCATTCGTTATATCGGTGCAACACCTGTATTTGTCGATATCGATCCCGATACTTTTAATATTGACCCGGAGCAGATTGAAGCAGCAATCACAAAAAAGACAACGGCTATCTTGCCCGTGCATCTATTTGGTCAGCCTGCGGAAATGGAGCGTTTGCAGGCGATCTGTAAAAAACATGAACTGAAACTGGTCGAAGATTGCGCTCAGTCGTTTGGAGCAAGCATTAATGATAACCAAACGGGTAGCATGGGGATCAGTGCTGGTTTTAGCTTTTTTCCCAGTAAAAACCTGGGAGCCTTTGGTGATGGAGGACTTGTGACTACCGATGATGATGTTGTTGCTGATCGATTACACATGTTGCGTAATCATGGTTCAAATGTTCGTTATCATCATGATGTGATCGGTTATAACAGTCGTCTTGATGAGATCCAGGCTGTCATCCTGAGGGCTAAATTAAAAAGGATTGATCAATACAATGAGAGACGCCGCAGGCTGGCCGTTTCCTATTCAAAACAACTATCCGATCTGCCTGTACAAACACCTTATGAGGATAACAGGGGGATCCATGTTTATCATCAATATACGCTGTTGTCTGAGCATCGTAACGACATCATGCAAGCCCTACAGAATAATGAGATCGCCTCGACGATCTATTATCCCATTCCCCTGCATCGTCAAAATGTATTTGCTGATCAGTATAAAAACCTGCAATTACCAGTAACAGAAGATATCTCCCGTCGTTGTTTTTCAATCCCGATCTATCCGGAATTATCAGATCAGAATATTTGCAAAATTGTCGACGTGATCAGAAGCGTGTTTTCTTAGTCATACCTGTCAGTTTCTTTCGTATCAGTTTGTGCAGTTCCATAACGACCAGCACAGATAAAGCCAGCCCCAGTAATATCAACCAGTTTTTGAAGGACACAGGTTGAGCACCAAGTACATCGCCTAACCATGGCGTGTACATGGCACCAATATGAATTAACTGTGCAAGGGCCGTTCCGAACAGAAGTAACGGATTTCTTAACGGGTTATGCAGGAAAGCAGAAAGTGTTTCTGATCGACTATTAAAAACATGTACATTTTCAAACAGAACCATCAGAAGCAGAGTACCATTTCGCGCTTCGTCTACGCTAAAACCATGATCCAGTAACCACTTGAACAAGAGAAAAGCAACGATGCCGATGACAAGTGCTGAAATAATAACGCGTTCGATCATCAGTCGGTTAAAGATCCTTTCCTCTGGTGATCGTGGTGGCTGTTTTAATTCACCGCATTCACCAGGTTCAAAAGCCAGTGCGACATCCTGAATA
>JALSSM010000233.1 GCA_026984275.1 Gammaproteobacteria bacterium | reverse complement strand
TCCAGTGTGTCCTGATCAACAACACGAGGCCGGGATAGAAAAGGACGGATGACATCCAGAGGAATCGGAGGAATAGCATGATCATTTATCGACGAGCGTATTCCCGGAGAAAGTTTGACATTGCGTCCACCTGTGGCAAGTTTTAAACAGGGCTTACCATCACAAAAAGCCAGCTCCAGCACATCGCCCGGATAGATCAGGTGAGGATTTCGTATCTGTGGGTTAACCTGCCAGATCTCTGGCCATAACCAGGGGCTTTTGAGAAACGCAGCCGAAATGTCCCATAAAGTGTCACCTTTTTTAACCACATACTTTTCAGGATGATCTGAACGTAGTTCAACATTAGCTGAAAAAGCTGTAAATGGAAGACAAAACATAATTAGAAAATAAAATATTTTTTTATACATTTCAGTACCTTAATAACCTTAATTGACTATCACCTATTTACAACAAATATGTCGGCTATAACTATCCTGATCTCTAAGACCGGTAAAATGACATAATCATCAACTTAAGTAATCTTGTTGTAACCTTATCAATCAAATTGCTTTGCAAGAAACGTGCACAAGTTCTCTTTTCAGGTAATGTCAGGCTCCAAAATTCACCTGAAGTTTGATAAACTACTCTCATCTTTAATTACCTGACAGGCTTATGGCAGTACTCGACATTCTTCATTACCCAGACCCCAGGTTGCGACTGATCGCTAAACCGGTTGATAAGGTTGATAGTTCTATACATCGGCTGCTCGATGATATGCTTGAGACAATGTATGCCGCACCGGGAATTGGCTTGGCTGCAACACAGGTTAATGTACAGAAAAGAATTCTTGTTACTGATATCAGCTCTGATCAGGACGCCCCACTTTTTCTGATCAATCCGGAAATTATTTCGCTTGAAGGTGAAGAAGAGATGGAAGAGGGCTGTCTCTCTGTGCCGGATGTCACTGAGCTTGTTCAGCGTGCAGAAAAGATCTCTCTGCGTGCACTGGATCGGGATGGCAAGCCAATTGAAATGGAAGTTGATGGTTTACTGGCTGTTTGTATTCAACATGAGATTGATCACCTGGACGGCAAACTTTTCGTTGATTACCTCTCATCGCTGAAACGTAACCGGATCAGAAAAAAACTGGAAAAACAGCTTCGCCAGGCCAGTTAAGCCCTTAACACCTTTATTCTTCTATGATGACTTCAACTCGCTTAAGAATTGCCTTTGCAGGCACGCCTGAATTTGCTGCCGTCTCTCTCAGATCGCTCATCACGGCTGATCAACATGATCTGGTCGCTGTCTTCACTCAACCCGATCGGCCGGCTGGTCGTGGTCGGAAAGTCCAGAAAAGTGCTGTAAAAATTATCGCCGAGTCTCACCATCTGAATATCTTGCAACCCCATTCATTCAGAGATCCAGCAACACTGGAAACCTTGCGATCACTTGAGCTGGACTTGTTAATTGTTGTCGCTTTTGGGCAGATCCTGCCACAAGATATTCTGGACACACCCCGCCTTGGCTGTATTAATGTTCATGGTTCCTTACTACCACGCTGGCGTGGTGCTGCCCCCATCCAGCGAGCCATTGAAGCCGGTGATCAGGAAACCGGGATCACTATCATGCAAATGGCAGAAACACTGGATAGTGGGCCAATGTATCTTAAAAAGTCCTGTGCTATTGAAAAAACAGATACGGCTCAGACTTTACATGACAAACTGGCTGATCTTGGTGCTGAATGTTTACTGGAGTCCTTACCAGCCCTCTCTAATGGATCAACAAGCCCGGAGCAACAAGATGAGGCTCAGGTGACCTATGCGGCTAAGATCACAAAAGCAGAAGCTGAAATAAACTGGCAGGAACCCGCCCAAATCATTGAACGTAAGATTCGTGCTTTTAACCCATTTCCAGTCTGCCATACAGAATTGTTTGGGGGGAAAGTCAGGATATGGGCTGCAGAAGTGCTGGAATCTGACTCGACATTAGTGAAAAAGCCAGCCGGAGATATTATCAACCTTTCCCGTGACGGACTGGATATTGCCACTGGAAATGGCGTTTTGCGAATTAAATCTCTGCAAATGCCAGGTAAACGTCAGGTTTCTGTCTCTGATTTTGTTAATGCGAACCCCAACCTTATTGATCTGGTTAAATAAGCGGTGAAAAATAATGCACGAATGGTTGCAGCAGAAATCGTCGATACCGTTCTGACTAAGCATCGTTCTCTTTCCGACTGTGCCCCCCCATTACTGGATCGACTAGACGATCCACGTGATCGTGGACTGGCCCAGGAATTAAGTTATGGAGTTCTACGCTGGTACTACCAATTAGACGCCCTGATCTCACCATTACTCCGTCGCCCATTGAAATCTCGAGACAGTATTCTCAAGGCGCTACTCCTGACAGGTGCTTATCAAATTTGTCATTTACGCACACCTGAGCATGCTGCCGTTTCAAGTACGGTTGAATGCGCCCGACAATCTGGACGCCCCTGGGCCACCTCCTTCCTGAATGGGATCTTACGTAACCTGATCCGCCAACGTGAGCACTTACTATCTTTGGCAAACAAGTCAGATCAATCCAAATATAGCCACCCCGACTGGCTAATTGGAAAAATAAAAAAGAACTGGCCCGATGACTGGCAGTCAATTCTAACCAACAACAACCAGCAAGCGGGTATGTCACTCCGGGTTAATCGCTTAAAAGGGACACGTGATGATTATTTATCATCATTGAAAAATATGGGTATTGAAACCTCTACTCATCAGGTTGATCAGCAGGGAATTCAGTTGCAACAATCAACGAACCCAACCCTCCTGCCAGGTTTTATGCAAGGCAAAGTCTCGGTGCAGGATTTTGCCGCACAAAAAGCTGCAACTTTGATTGATCTGAAACCAGGGCTTAAGGTGCTTGATGCCTGTGCTGCACCTGGCGGTAAAACTGCCCATATTCTTGAAACAGAACCGAATTTGAATCGGCTGGTTGCGGTGGACATCACTGAAAAAAGGGTTGCGCTGCTCAAAGATACTCTGAATCGCCTTGAATTACTCACTGACAAGGTTGACATCATTGATCATGATGTCTCGGAAACCGATCAATGGTGGGATGGGCAGTTTTTTGATCGTATTTTGCTCGATGCACCCTGTTCTGCCACGGGCGTTATCCGGAGACATCCGGATATTAAAGTTCATCGTCAGCCTGAGGACATAGAAAAACTGGTCAAAACACAACGAAACATCATGACCGCACTGTGGCCATTACTTGCCAGCGGCGGCAGGCTTGTATATGTTACCTGTTCGGTTCTGAAGCAAGAAAACCAGGATCAGATTGCGTGGTTCCTGTCACAACAAAAAGATGTTTCAGAAAGTAAAATAACAACCCCATGGGGACGCAGTATGACTTTTGGAAAACAGATCTTGCCCGGAGATGAGGGGATGGATGGATTTTACTATGCCTGTCTGGTTAAAGCATAAATTTCTACTCGTCATCATTCTGGCCATCCTGATGACCGGATCTGGTTTCTTTCAGCTTTATGCTGCGGAAATTACAATCAACAAAGTCTCTTCAAAGATTGTTAATGATATCTATGTGGTCAATGCCAATCTGGAATATGAATTGGGTGAAAAGACCACAGAAGCACTGGAAAATGGCATTCCTTTAACCTTTTATATCGAGATAGAATTTGAACAACCCAGAAAGTTGATCTGGAATAAGGAGATTGTCAGACATGTGCACTATATGCAACTTGAGCATCATCCTCTGAGTGATCAATATGTACTCACTAACCTCACTACATCCGATCAATTCAGTTTCAACTCACTGAATGATGCTCTGGCAAAACTGGGTAAAATCTCAAAACTACCTATTACTGAAAAGAAAAATATCGAACCAGATCAGCGTCTAATTGGTCGAATTAGAACAGGACTTGATATTGAGTCTCTACCACCACCAATGCGCCTGCAAGCGTGGCTTTCATCAGAATGGCGAGCATCAAGTGGCTGGCATGAGTGGGTAGTCCAACCATGATCAATTCGAAACATTCATTTGTGTTGACTGTTTTCGTCTTCGTATTGATGCTCGCGACGCTGGTATTTATGAGCAATGCCATCAATAATTCAGAAGATTTCAGTAATCTTTATTCACTGCTTCTGGTGATCAATGCGATCGGCCTTCTAATACTGATCTATTTAATTGGTCGCAATATAAAACGCTTGCTGGAACAGCTTAAAGAAAACAGACCGGGTTCACGTTTAACACTAAGACTGGTCACAACCTTTATTTTACTGGCCATTATTCCTTTACTGATTGTCTACTGGTTTTCCACTGACTTTATTCGTCGAGGTATCGATAACTGGTTCGATGTTCGTATCGAAAAAGCGCTGACAGATTCCTTAGAATTAAGTAAAGAATCATTAGGTTTACGTATGCGTGAGTTGCTCAAAACGACGGAGAACATGGCAGAGGATCTGACTGAATCCAGTCAATCAGATATCAGTATTTCTGCACTCAATCTGAGTGATCTACAGGGCGAAATCAACACCACCGTCATGAACACTCTGGATCTTGACACCTCAAAACTGGATAACTTACGAGTCAGAAACGGAGCAGAGGAACTGGTAGTTCTTAGCAGGAAAGGAAAAATAATTGCCTCTAGCAGTGCAGGAACTGATATTGTTCCTAACATTCCCGGTAAATCCACACTACTACAACTTCGACAAGGCCGTAATTATATTGGCCTTGAGCCGATTCGTGATGCAGGCCTGTTTATCAGGGCTGTTGTTAAAATCCCCAATAATAATCTGGATAATAAAACGCGGATGTTACAGGCACTCTATCCAATCTCCACTCATATTAATGAACTGGCAGAGAATGTTCAGGCAGCGTATGCGGAATATCAGGAACTTGCTTATTTAAGAAAACCACTACAGCTCAGCTTTACCATGACACTGACTCTGGTATTGCTTTTCAGTATTTTTAGTGCCGTACTGGCAGCATTCCATTCAGCAAGGAAGTTAACATCACCTATTCAGGATCTTGCTGAAGGAACCCGAAGGATCTCACAAGGTGATTACGGTAAGCAACTCACCGTTTCCAGTTCAGATGATCTTGGTTTTCTGGTGAAATCCTTCAACCAGATGTCTCTGAAAATTGCAGCGGCTCAGCATGAACTCGATTCACAACGTACTTATCTTCAAGCTGTTTTAGGAAAACTGTCATCCGGTGTACTGACCTTTGATGCCAACCTGAATTTAAAAACAGCCAATGCCAGTGCCAGTCAGATTCTTGAAACCGATCTGAATGCTTATCTCGGTGGAACGATAGATGACATACCAGAAAATCAAATAAAATTATTCACCTTGTTTGAGTCGATCAAACCTCAATTATTACATCATTCAGACGACTGGCAGGAACAAATTGTCCTGTTTGGAGCGTCTGGAAGACAGGTTCTGATGTGTCGTGGCACGGCATTAGATAGTTCCTCCGGAGAAGAAGGACACGTGATTGTTTTTGATGACATCACAGCGTTAATTCAGGGACAGAAAGATGCAGCATGGAGTGAAGTTGCCAGACGTCTTGCTCATGAAATCAAAAATCCACTCACTCCCATCCAGTTATCTGCAGAAAGGCTTCGTCATAAATATCTCTCAAAAATGAAGACTAAGGACGCAGATACACTGGATCGCCTTACGAATACAATTATTCAACAAGTAGGTACTATGAAAGACATGGTTAACACTTTTTCTGATTACGCCAGACCTTCTCAAATCAAACCAGAACCTTTAAACGTCAACCCTATGATCGAAGAGGTTTCTACCCTCTATCAACAGCTCGGTCATAAAGTAAAACTTGAACTGGATCTGGAAAAAAACCTGCCTTTGATTGAGGCTGATCACAATCGATTAAGACAGATACTCAATAATCTTCTCAAAAATGCAATTGAGGCGACAGAAGAGGTTGCAACGCCTGAAATTCATCTTCAGACGAAAACCATTCATACATCAGGGCGAGAACTGATCGAAATACGTATAATAGACAATGGAACCGGGTTTCCGGAAGATCTGATCAGTGAAATTTTTGAACCTTATGTCACGACTAAATCCAGCGGCACTGGACTTGGGCTGGCAATTGTTAAAAAAATTGTCGAAGAACATGGTGGCATGGTACTGGTTGAAAATAATGAAGATCAGGGTGGTCGCGTTGTCATCCGGTTACCCGTCGAAATTGAAAACAATAATGTTCACTCAATCAATGAAGCCAAAAACAAACTTCCAAGGAAAAATGCCCTATGAGTTTTGCGCATATACTTGTTGTTGATGATGAGCCTGACATCCGAAGTCTTCTCAAGGAAATCCTTGAGGATGAAGGCTTTTCCATCTCGCTCGCCGAGAATGGACAGGCGGCACGGGATTCCCTTCGCGCTCGCCGTCCTGATCTGATCTTGCTCGATATCTGGATGCCCGATATCGATGGTGTTGCGCTACTGAAAGAATGGAAGGAAAACGAGTCCTTTGATTGCCCGGTGATCATGATCTCGGGGCACGGTACCGTTGAGACCGCCGTCGAAGCTATCCGTATCGGTGCCTACGACTTTATCGAAAAACCACTGTCTATCGCAAAGCTGCTGATCACTGTCGATCGGGCACTGGAAACTTCTTCTCTGAAACGGGAAAATATTGATCTTCGCAAACAGAAAAAGATCACGGTTGATCAAAGTTTTGGTCAACATCCCCTGCTGGTCAAACTGAAATCCCAAATCGAACGTGTTGCTACTCACGATACTTCAGCTCTCATCACAGGTCCAACCGGAAGTGGCAAAGAAACATTTGCCCATTATCTTCACGACTGTAGTCCTCGATCATCAGGACCTTTTATTTCAGTCAACGTTGGTGGGTTTGCCGTAGAAAACCCGGGGGTAGAACTCTTCGGTAGTGAATCTAATGGTGAGGTTCATTTCGGCTATCTTGAACAAGCCAATGGTGGCACCTTATTTATGCAGGATATTTTCGACATGGATCTCAGCATACAGGCCCGTCTTGCCAGCGCTCTGGAAAACCAGTCAATCCTGCGTGTCGGTGGACATGAACCGGTCAAAATTGATGCCCGTGTGATTGCCTCTACTCGTCATGATTTACAACAAAAAACCACGGAAGGGTTATTTCGGGAAGATCTGTTTTACGCTCTTAATGTTATTCCATTACATGTCCCGGCGTTAAAAGAACACGCCGAGGATATTCCCGCTTTACTGGATTTTTATGTTCAGTATTTTGTTGAACAGGAAGGCCTGCCCTCCAGGAAATTCACATCAGCGGCAAAAAATCGCTTGCGAAGCTATGATTGGCCTGGAAACACCCGGGAATTGACTAATCTTGTCCAACGCCTTTTGATCCTCGGTAGTACTGAAGATATTGATATTAATGAAGTAGAAACAGCTTTGGGTCTTACATCCAGTTCTCCTTCAATTGATCTGATCCCTGGCTTTGCACTACCACTTAGAGAAGCAAGAGAACAATTTGAACGGAGTTATTTTGAATACCAGTTAAAATTAAATGCTGGTAATGTGACAAAAGTTGCTGCTCAGGCAGGTATAGAGCGTACCCATTTATATCGTAAACTACGTGGTCTGGATATTGATCCAAAACAAATCGCAAAGCAGCTTAAGGATAATTAGACAAACATGAAAATCATCATCATTGGTGCAGGCCAGGTTGGATCTTCAGTTGCCAGTAATCTTTGTGGTGAAGCAAATGATATTACGGTTGTTGATACAGACCCAATTTGCCTTCAGGGATTACAGGATCGTTTTGATCTGCGGACTATTGTCGGCTCAGGTTCTCATCCACGAACGTTGATCCGTGCCGGTGCACAGGAAGCTGATATGCTGATCGCGGTGACGAATAGCGACGAAGTCAATATGATCGCCTGTCAGGTCGCCTATACTCTTTTCCACACTCCAACCAAGATTGCTCGTGTCAGAGATGCTGAATATCTCAAATACTCTGAACTGTTTAATCAGGAGGCACTACCTGTTGATGTTCTGATCAGCCCTGAACAAAAGGTGACGAAATATATCGAACGGCTGATCAGTTACCCGGGCGCCTTGCAAGTTCTTAACTTTGCTAAAGGAAAAGTTCAGCTTGTTGCTGTACAGGCACATTACAGTAGCCCCATTTGTGGCCATGAATTACGCACATTAAAGGAACATATGCGGGGCATAGAAACACGGGTAGCTGCGATATTTCGCAAGGGTCGACCCATCATCCCACGAGGCGATACGATAATCGAACCCAATGATGATGTGTTTTTTATCGCTGCACCCAAACATATCCGATCTGTCATGCGTGAAATGAGCAAAGTAGAAAAACGTGTTAAAAGAATCATGCTGGCTGGTGGCGGAAATATCGGAAAAAGACTGGCTATGTCTCTGGAGAAAAAATATCGCGTCAAGTTGATCGAGTTTAGTCCTGGAAGAGCAAATGAAATCGCTGAAGATTTGCACAATACGATCGTGCTTAAAGGTGATGCTGCCGATGAAGATCTTTTGCTCGAAGAAAACATCGAAGAAACTGATATCTTCTGTGCATTAACGAATGATGATGAAGTTAATATTATTTCTTCAATGCTGGCCAAAAGATTAGGTTCAAAAAAGGTCATGGCACTAATCAACCGTGCTGCCTATGTTGATCTGGTTCAGCAGGATATTATAGACATCGCAATTTCACCCCAACAGGCCACTATCGGTAGCTTACTGGCTCATGTCAGGCGGGGTGATGTAGTCGTAGTACACTCTTTGCGTAGAGGTGCTGCAGAAGCCATTGAGGCTATTGCCCATGGTGATAAAGATTCTTCGAAAGTTGTAGGCCGAATGATTGAGGAAATTAAACTTCCACCGGGAACGACCATCTGCACGATTGTTCGCGGTGATACTGTCATTATGGTACACCATGACACAGTTATTGAAGCTGAAGATCATGTCATCATAATGGTGACTGACAAGCACCATGTCCCTGAGGTAGAAAAACTATTTCAGGTTGGAGTAACTTTCCTCTAGTGCGACATATCATTATACAAAAGATCCTGGGATTGCTACTGGCCCTTTTCAGCATAACACTTGCACCTCCAGCACTAATCTCATTTTTCGCCAAGGATGGGGCATTATATCCATTTGTCATAGCACTTTTAATCACTTTTACTCTTGGCTTGTTACTCTGGTTACCCGTCAGAAACAAAAAAGAGGAATTAAGACTTCGTGATGGTTTTCTTGTTGTTGTCTTGTTCTGGACAGTATTGGGTTTATCAGGTGCAATCCCCTTTGTTCTGGCTGAACATCCCCATATGTCCTTTACTGATGCTGTTTTCGAGTCTCTTTCAGGCCTTACAACTACCGGTGCAACTGTCATTGTTGGTATAGATAACCTACCAATCTCAATTCTTTATTACAGACAACAAATGCAATGGCTTGGTGGTATGGGAATCATTGTACTTGCTGTTGCAATACTGCCCATGTTGGGGATCGGAGGAATGCAGCTGTACCGGGCAGAAACGCCAGGCCCCATGAAAGATAACAAATTGACACCAAGAATTACTGAAACTGCCAAAACACTCTGGTTTCTTTATTTAGGTTTGACGATCGTTTGTTTTGCAGCCTATTGGTATTACGGGATGACTTTCTTTGATGCCATCTGTCACAGTTTTTCAACTGTGGCAACAGGAGGATTTTCTACTCACGATGCCAGTATCGCCTATTTTGATCATACCCATATAGAAGCCATTGCCGCTTTTTTTATGCTCGTGTCGAGTGTTAACTATTCACTGCATTTTCTCGCCTGGCGCTGGCGTAGCATTAAATCCTATATTTATGATAGTGAATTTATTGCCTATATTTCTATTTTACTCACTGCGACATTGGTCATTACATTTTATTTAGTTTCACGCGACGTCTATGAAGGTCTTGAGGTTAGTTTCAGACACAGCTTTTTTAATGTTGTATCTATGGCATCAACAACTGGTTTTACTTCAACTAACTTTACGACATGGCCTAGTTTTATTCCCTTACTTTTAGTATTGATAGGCTTTGCAGGTGGTTCTGCGGGTTCTACATCAGGTGGAATCAAGGTTATCCGAATACTCCTTTTATTCAAACAGGGTATGAGAGAAATCAAAAGATTAATCCATCCAAATGCTATCTTCCCCATCAAATTAGGAAACAAACCTGTGTCAGACAAAATAATCGATTCTGTCTGGGGCTTCTTCGCTACCTATGTAGCAATGTTCACTATCGTACTATTAATCCTGATGGCAACTGGAATGGATCAGGTTACAGCATTTTCAGCTGTAGCCGCCTGTATCAACAACGTTGGACCGGGTTTGGGCGATGTGAGTGCTCACTACGGTGATATAACCGACACTGCGAAATGGGTATTAAGTTTTGCTATGTTGTTAGGCCGACTGGAGATCTTTACTTTGCTGGTTCTGCTTTCTCCAGCATTCTGGCGTAGTTAATCTGCATACACATCAGTGAAATTATACCCCAGAACTCGTTTCAAGTTTCAGGAAACCTGCTGAAAACGATTCAATAATTCACGTCCTTTTCGAGTGACATACCCCTCATCACTGATATATCCCAGTTTCCTGGCAAATGTGTATAACGACCATGGAGTATTTTCCGGTATATAAACAACACCATCTCCATAGTGATGATCGAGAATTGAGACAAGTTGTGCATCTGTTGGATTTTGCTGGGTAAATATGGGTGCAGTGCTCATAATATTTCTCCTGTATATTCTTATACAATAGAAATATTAATGTGGTTAGTCAAGTCTTATATGTAACTCATTGTTTTATTCAGATATATGTCGTCGTGAAAGATATTCTTTAGTACCCATTTCCTGTAAACGACTTACCGTTCTCAGAAAACTTTTTTTGAGTCGACTACCCAAGTACAAGTTTTCTGGTTGTGCTTCAGCAGAAATGATCAGTTTTACATTTCGATCATAAAATTCATCTATAAGCGTCATAAAACGTTTAGCATGATCATCTTGATCTTTATCCATTACAGGAACATTCGAGATCAGTACCGTATGATATACACGTGCAATTTCAATATAATCTGCAGCACCTCTCGGACCATCACAGATTGAAACAAAATCAAACCAGACAATTCCAACAGCATGTCTAACTGTATTTACAGATCGACCTTCTATTTCTATTGCTTCTCCAGATATAACATTTTCAGAAGTAAGGTTATAAAAACTGTCTGATAAACTCTTTTCTGCAGCATCATCCAAAGGAGAATGGTAGATTTCTGCTTTTTCAAGTACACGGAAGCGATAATCAACACCATTATCAACATTTATGATGTCTGTATGCTGTTTAATTAATTCAATCGCAGGCAAAAATCTTTCTCTTTGCAGACCTCCCGAATACAGATCATCAGGATGTTCATTAGATGTGGCAACAAGCGTCACGTTGCGATCAAATAGCTCCTTAAAGAGACTTCCCAATAACATAGCATCAGTAATATCAGACACATGAAATTCGTCAAAACAGATAACCTTATAATGACTGGCATATCGTTCAGCAACGATAGATAATGGATTCTGTACATGATTAAGTGTCTTTAATTCATTATGAATGCCGTGCATAAAACTATGGAAATGAATTCTGGTTTTAGCTGAAAAAGGAAGACATTTATAAAAAGTATCGACAATGTAGGTCTTACCACGACCAACGCCACCCCAGAAATATAACCCTGTTATTGTATTATCAACACTTTCTGTTTTTACAGAAAAGATTTTTCTGAAAAAACCTGATTCTTTTCGGCGTATCTGTTTATCAGGTTTAACTTTAACTAAATCCATGTAAAGCCTTTGAACATGCTCTACAGCATGCCGCTGGGCTGGGTCTTCTGTGAAACCTTCTTGCTTAAGATCGGCTTCATAACAGTCAAGTGGAGTTAATTTCTTTTTATTTTTCAATTTTATTGAATATTAAACTTTTGATTGAAGACTATAGCAGATTTATATGAGTAGATTCTTCAGACAAAAAAAAACCCTGTCAATTGTGACAGGGTTTTTGGCGTTAAAGCCTGGCAGTGACCTACTTTCACATGGGATCTCCCACACTATCATCGGCGCTAAGCAGTTTCACTTCCGAGTTCGGGATGGGATCGGGTGGTTCCTACTCGCTATAGCCGCCAGGCAAACTGGTGTGTTTACTGCAATCTGTGCAATAAACAGGCATTCAGGAAGTATTTCAAAGGGTTATTGGTATCGTTTTATTTATGTCAACTATTACCAAATAACTTGAGTGTTATATGGTCAAGCCTCACGGTTAATTAGTACTGGTTAGCTTCACACATTACTGCGCTTCCACATCCAGCCTATCAACGTTGTAGTCTTCAACGAACCTTCAGGGACTTATAGTCCAGGGAGATCTAATCTTGAGGGAGGCTTCCCGCTTAGATGCTTTCAGCGGTTATCCCGTCCGTACTTAGCTACCCGGCAATGCCACTGGCGTGACAACCGGAACACCAGAGGTACGTCCACTCCGGTCCTCTCGTACTAGGAGCAGCTCCTCTCAATTCTCAAACGCCCACGGCAGATAGGGACC
>JALSSM010000232.1 GCA_026984275.1 Gammaproteobacteria bacterium | reverse complement strand
CCTATCGATAACGTTTTCTGTACTGGCAGTAGATGCAGAAACAGGCGCCTTACATGCATCGAAGGGAGATTACAAAACGGCCTATAATATCTGGAAGGTCTTCGCCGAAGAAGGTGATCCAAAGTCACAATTTTACCTGGGAGTTTTATATGAAAAAGGTAATGGCGTAGAGCAAAGTTTCCCACAAGCACTGTTCTGGTATATCAAAGCAGCTGAACAAGGCGTAGCGAGAGCACATTACAATATCGGCAATCTATTTTTTAACGGTCGGGGAATGAGTATAGATTACAAGGAGGCATCACGGCGTTTTCGCCTGGCCGCTGATCTTGACTTTCCTCCGGCTCAATACAACCTGGCCTATATATTGGAACAAGGCCTGGTCGATAAAAAAAATGCTGATCAGGCCTTTAAGTGGTATCTGAAGGCAGCAGAAAACGGGTTGCCCAAGGCACAATTTAAGGTTGCACGATATTTTGAGCTTGGTCTGGGCACTGGCAAAGATAAAAAGAAAGCTGCCCAATGGTACAAAAAAGCCATGGCTCATAAAGAAACCCCCGAAGCGCGTTATTATCTGGCCATGCTGAATCTTGATGATGGAACGAATAGTCAAAGGGGAGTTCAACTGTTGCGAGAAGCGGCTGAAAATGGAGATAGATTGGCTCAATATCAACTGGGTTATCTTTATGGTCAGGGAAAAAAGGTGAAACGGGATTATGAGCAGGCTGTATTCTGGTATAAACGAGCTGCAAAACAGCAGGTTGCAGATGCACAGTATCTACTCTGTTTATCCTATTCGCTAGGGAGAGGAGTTCCTGTGGATGTGGTTCTTGCCTATGTCTGGTGTGATGCAGCCGTGGAGAACAATGCAGAAGGCGCAGAAGAGGCCTTGCAAACGATTAAGGAATCAATGTCATCGGAGCAATTAAAAGCAGCAGCTAAAGTTGCTCCGATTTTAAATCCTAAATCCTAAATCCAGCTGCAGGCACCAAATAAAAGAAACCGGGTTATGTATAACATAACCCGGTTTCTTATTTCATCTTAATAAAAAAAGAAAATTGATTTATTTTCCTAACATCGCTTTTTTCAATTTACCCTGTACTGGGTGATCGGATAACCAGATCCCGAAGAGTGCCTGTTTGAACTCAGGTGAAGCAATGGTTGCTTTTTCAGCACCATTTTTTGTCACAATAACGCCATCAGCCGTGTTGACAAATTCAAAAATATCACCTTCTTTGATAGGTTCACTGAAAGCACCAATAAATTGATCAATTTCTGCTGAAATAGGCGCTGTATTTCCACCGGTTGATTTCTCAAAACCTTCTCGAGTGGCTTTGGACATTTTTTCAGAAGTGATCTTTCCAGAAATAATATGCAGTCGAATGGCCATTGGATCTGAAGATTTTATGATCGCTGCCGCATTACTGCTTTTTTCTTTCAAATAAAGTCCTGCAACATACAAATCAAAAACAAATTTACTACGAATGCCCGCACCATTGAGCATGAGTGTTTCTCCACCAGCCTGTAGTGTATCTGGCATGGTGATCCCGCCTTTTTCAATGGCCATTGAAGATAAAGGTGCAAACAGAAATGCACATGTTATAAAAGTTAGAAATTTACGCATGGTGGTTCTCCTCTGGTTGAGTACACGTTATTGTTATTAATTATGCCTGAACAATGTCTGAACCATTTTCCAGGAAAATTCAGGATCAAATTTTTCAGAGCTCCTTCAGGTAGTATAGTTGAATTCAAAATAACTATCCCATATTGCATCAAGTTTGATCCTCGCATCGTTAAGAGGGATAGCACTAATCATATTATCACGAGTGATAGCAAGACCCAGTTCTTCCAGTTTTCTCAATGCATCCTGGATCTCAAAATCGAGTGACTGTTGATAATGCTCCTGAAACCATTGTTCTATGTTTCGGTCCAGTTCTTCTGTATCCATTGCTTTGCCTGAGCGTAATAAAAAATAATAGGCCAGGATCGTCTCCTTACATTCCTCTTCCTCAGCCGCATCGATCAAGCGATGGAAAACACCGGTATTATTATCGAGATTTTTGAAATAAAGATTATCTGCGAGTGTTTTCATAAACTGAATTTTGCGATTTTTGAAGTTACTGAATTGCTTCCACAGAAAAGCGCCCAATGTTCCGAAACCAGCGGCCAGCCCCAGTAAGGCCGTCTGATCAAGTACTACAGGTTCATCACGCATGCCCAGCCAGAATGCCAGTAATGTTCCTGTGAGGATTAATGTCGCACCGAGTTTTGTCGCCAGCATAATAATGCCGCCGACAGCAGCAGGTACACCGATGATAAGTTTGTCGATAGTCTTCATCCTGACCTCAGTATTTGGAAACAGCATTTCCAGATCAGAGCGTGGAATATTTTGAAACAGTTTGATAATTGTTGAACCGGGTGTGAAAAAGAGTTGTTTTCTTTTTTGCTGATCAAAATATTTCTGATCTTTGTATTTCACATAGATCACCACCCGACCGTAATTGATGAAGGAAATTTTCTTTTTACGAAGTCCAAACCAGCTGATCAGAGTTTCTTCTTTTTCTGATTCACCTCGACGAAAAAAAAGTACTTCTTCAAAATCATCAAAATCCACATTCAGGCGAATTTTGAAAAGTGATTCTTCCTGCATAGCATTATCAAGATCCTCTTTGGTGATCACTTCAAAATTAGCGGCATCAAGTAATTGTTTCAATTCAGAGATCAGGACAGATTCCATCTGTGTTTTTTCTTCTTCTGTTTTGGGGTAGACAAGTTGTGTGTCCAGATCAGGGTTAACGGGGGCATAACTGTCCTTCAGAGTTTCAAGACTTTTATGAAACCTGAAATGAAAAATACTGCTCAGTAGTTTGCAAACATCCTGAAACTTCAAAACATCTTTCTCGGACAGATGAGCATCATCACAGCACATCGCGATAATGTCTGTTTTTCGATAAGGGATAAAGCGTTCTTTTCTTTTCAATGTATTCATATTTATTTAAGCGAGCAGTTGTTCCAGTATAACCGTGTGGAATAACCTTATAAAAATCAGGGGACTTTCTTATAAAATTCATTATAATGGCTAAATAATAACAAGAAAGCAGGAATGTGGTTTGCCTGTAACAAAAATAAAAACACCAATCCTGGCCATTGATAAGCGGGTCTATTGGAAATATATGATGATCAGCTCTCTGATCGTGAGCCTCTGTGCGTATGTCCAATATACTTTTGTTATGCGAATCCCAATGAACTGGAATGATTTCATTATTCCGATCATCGTTGGATGTTTTTTTGGTTTTCTGCTGGCAAGGATTTTTGTGTTACACAGGGAACTTGTCGAGGCAGCTCATGATCCACTCACCAATCTCTGGGGACGACGCCATTTTAGTGAAATCTTCAAGCAGGAAGTTGAAGCGGCGAATCGTTATGGTTACCCACTCTCTCTGACCCTTTTTGATGTAGATGATTTCAAGCAGATCAACGATAGTCATGGGCATAATGCAGGTGATGTTATCTTAAAAGAACTGGCAACCGTCCTGAAAAATAATCAGCGTGGCTCCGACGTTTATGCTCGCTGGGGAGGAGAAGAATTTCTTGTTCTGATGCCAGGTACATCATCAGATGAGGCAATGATAACGGCAGAGCGGCTGCGCAAAGCGATCGAAGAAACACCGTTTTCATATGAGACCAAGGTAACTTCCAGCTTTGGAGTTTCTCAATATAAAGGGGCTTCAGAGAATGATAATTTCACCAAGATGCTCCACAGAGCAGATCAGGCTCTTTATCAGGCGAAACAAAAGGGAAAAAATTGCGTCGTATTAACCTGAAGAATATGATGGGTTCAGATTATAGATAAAGAACATATAATTGAGATACGTTCATCATCAATATTGTTGAACCCTGCAATCAGGAGTATTCCTTGTGAAGAGAATTTCAGTTTTAGCCGTCATAATTTTTCTACTTTTTGCCTGTGCCGGGCCACAGCCGATTATTTATCCAAATAATCAGGACAGTGTTGATCAGGAAACCGTGCACCGCGATATTGCAGAATGTAAATCCATGGCAGAACAGGCCGGGGCTTCCGGTGGTAGTAAGGCTGGCGATGTTGCCAGCAGCACAGCTAAATCGGGCGCTGTTGGTGCTGCATCAGGCGCCGTTGGTGGCGCTGTCGCAGGGTCTGTTGGAGAAGGGGCCGCCATTGGAGCAGCCACGGCAGCCACCGCTGGCCTGATTCACGGATTATTCAAAGGATCTGAACCCAGTCAGGCCTATAAAAACTTTGTAACTCGCTGTCTGATGGACAGAGGTTATGAGGTTTCCGGCTGGGATTAACAGCTGGTTAAATATAAACTATTGTTACAAGCCCACATCATTCACACTATATAGCCCAAATGGGGGATGTGCTTTTTATTAACAGCAACTACTCTTCAATTACAAATAAATAAAAAAAAGTTGTTGATTAAAACGCAGATGGTGGGGTGATAATATGAAAATTGTTGAAAAGGTAAAGGTTCTATTATCGTTTTCGTTATGCATGATTTTATTAATCTTTGCAGACAAAAAACGTACCGAAGGGCAGAATTAGTAAAGTTCGTCTCAATGTTTAAGAATAACGGGCTGTTTCACTGCTATTGGCTTATTTGAACTGTCTTTGGATTTTTTTCCCTTCCTGAAAGTTAAGTTTACTCTTAAAGATGCAGTGTCCTTCCATCAACGCTTAAAGCGGCTTCGTGCATGGCCTCAGAAAGCGTAGGATGAGCATGTACTGTTCGTGCGATATCTTCAGTGCTTCCTTCAAACGATCTCGCCAGTACAGCTTCACTGATCAGTTCTGAAGCATTTGGCCCGAAGATATGTACGCCGAGTAATTCATCCGTTTCGGCATCACCGATCATTTTGATCAGGCCTGATGTTTCGTTCATGGCGCGGGCGCGACCAGTGGCCATGAATGGAAAATTGCCCACGCGGATATGACGGCCTTCCTCTTTCAGTTGATGTTCGGTTTTTCCTACCCAGGCAATTTCCGGCCAGGTGTAGACTACCCATGGAATATTGTCATGGCTGAAGTCCGGTTTTTGCCCATCGATTAGTTCGGCAACAGCAACACCTTCTTCCATGGCCTTATGCGCCAGCATTGGGCCGTGAATGACATCGCCAATGGCATAAACATTATCGAGGTTGGTCCGGCATTGACCATCGGTTTCGATAAAACCCCGATCATCCAGCTTTAATCCGGCCTGCTCAGCATGCAATCCATCAGTATTCGGTTTACGACCGATAGCCACGATCAGTTTATCTACTTTCAGATCATGGGACTCACCGTTTTGTTCGTACTGGACTTTAACTTTCCCATTTTTGTTTTCACAAGCGGTCATTTTCGCGCCCAGCTGAATGTTCAGTCCCTGTTTAATCAGCTCTTTCTCAGCGGCACTGGCGATGTCGTGATCAGCCGCTGGCATAAATTCTTCCAGTGCTTCGATGACAGTGACGTTGGAACCCAATCTACGCCAGACACTTCCCAATTCCAGACCGATCACACCGGCACCGATCACACCTAGTGATTCTGGAACTTCAGAGAAATCCAGTGCACCGGTTGAATCGACGATCAGATCATTATCAACGGGTGCCGGTGGCAGTGTGGCTGGAACGGAACCGGTGGCGATAATGATAGATTTTGCTGAAACGCTCTGGTTTTTTCCATCAATAGAAGTGATCTCAATTTCGTTATTTGATTTCAGGCTACCGGTTCCTTCCAGCAGAGTGATGTGATGTTTTTTGAATAAACCCGCCACACCCATGGTCAGGATTTTCACGATCTTGTCCTTACGTTTGAGCATCTTGCCAACATCCATCTGCGCATTCTCAATCGTAATGCCATGATCTTTCGCATGGCTGGTGATGTTCTCAAAATGATGTGATGAATCCAGTAACGCTTTGGATGGGATACAGCCAACATTGAGACAGGTGCCACCGAGAACGGTTTTGCCTTTATTATCCTGCCATTTTTCGACACAGGCGGTTTTCATACCAAGCTGGGCACAGCGAATGGCCGCAACATAGCCACCAGGCCCGCCACCGATCACAACGACATCGTAATTATCCATAGACTATATTTCTCCAAGGAAGAGCAGCGCAGGATCTTCCAGTTGTTTTTTAATCGACACCAGAAATGATACCGCTTCACGGCCGTCAATAATCCGATGATCATAAGACAATGCAACAAACATGACAGGTCTGATCACTACCTGACCATTTTCTGCGACAGGGCGATCCTGAATGGCATGCATACCGAGGATGGCACTTTGTGGTGGGTTGATAATCGGCGTAGATAACATTGAACCAAAGGTTCCACCATTCGTGATTGTAAATGTGCCACCGGTCAGATCTTCAATTGTCAGTGTTGAGTGATTGGCTTTGTCTGCAAGTTCACGAATTTTACCTTCGATACTGGCAAAAGAAAGCTGATCAACATCACGCATAACCGGAACAACCAGGCCTCTGGGCGAACTGACGGCGACCCCAAGATCATAATAATCATGGTAGACAATTTCCTGACCTTCAATGGATGCATTGACCAATGGAAATTCTTTTAAGGCATTGATTGTCGCCATGACAAAAAACGGCATGAAGCCCAGACGATAACCGTATTTTTCTTCAAATCTGGGCTGGAGTTTTGTGCGAAGTTGTTTGACGGAAAACAGATTAATTTCATTGAAGGTGGTCAGAATGGCATTTTTATGCTGGGCTGCCAGTAAACGCTCAGCCGCACGTTGGCGCAGGCGGCTCATGGGTACACGACGTTCCTGCCGTCCCGTCAGATCCGCGTCATTTGCTGGAGATGGCGTTACTGTCTTTGTGTCAGTTCCCGACTTTTTTTGCAGGTAAGTTTGAACATCTGTTTTAGTGATCCGATCCGTCTTTCCGGTGTTGGCAAGGATCTCGTCAGGTTGTAGATCCTTTTCCGAGAGTAACTTTCTGACAGCCGGGCTTGTTGCTACGTGAGTCCTGGTTTTATCTTCAGATGCTTTGTCATCAAGGATTTCGATCGTCGTCTCTTTTCCTGTCTGATCAGGGATTTCTGCATCTGTATCGATGACAGCCAGAATATCACCGGCAACGACAGTCTCACCGGTTTTTCGCCGAATTTCTTTCAGGATCCCGTCATTTTGAGCCGCTACTTCCAGTGTCACTTTGTCTGTTTCCAGATCAATCAGATTCTCACCACGTTTGACAAAATCACCTTCAGATTTTTGCCACTCGAGCAGTGTTGCATCTGCAACAGATTCTGCCAGATCAGGCACTTTTATTTCTACTAACATTATTTTTCCAGTTTCAACGCTTCGTTAACGATAGCTTCCTGCTGCTGAATATGCAAAGACAGATAGCCAACTGCCGGGGAAGCCGAATAAGGTCTTGCTACCCGCGTTAATTGATGATGACTTTCCAGAGCGCCGGGCAGATGTGATCGTCCCAGCAAATAAAACCAGCTACCCTGATTGACCGGCTCTTCCTGTACCCAGACCACTTCTGTTGCATTTGGGTAGGTACTGATCAGGGATTCTACTTCCGGTTTCGGGAAAGGGTAAAGTTGTTCAATTCGCAGGATGGCAATGTCGTCAATTTTGTGTGAACGACGTGCTTCAAGCAGATCATAATAAACCTTGCCACTACAGAAAAGCAGGCGTGTCACCTTGTCTCTTTTCAAATCATCGATCTCATCAAGAACGTATTCAAACCGTCCTTGTGTGATGTCAGTCATTTCTGAAACAGACAGTTTATGGCGCAATAAACTTTTAGGCGTCATGACGATGAGTGGTTTCCGGTAGGGTCGCAAGATCTGTCTGCGAAGCATGTGGAACATTTGTGCCGGCGTACTGGGAATGCAGACCTGCATGTTATCTTCAGCACAGAGCTGTAAATAACGCTCAAGCCGAGCCGAGGAATGTTCCGGCCCCTGGCCATCATAGCCATGTGGCAGGAACATGGTGAGTCCGCAATAGCGCCCCCATTTTGCCTCACTGGAAGAGATGAACTGATCGATGACCACCTGTGCGCCATTGGCAAAATCACCAAACTGGGCTTCCCAGATGACTAATACATTGGGTTCGGAGCTGCTATATCCAAATTCATAGCCGAGTATGGCTTCTTCAGAGAGAATTGAGTTGATGATCCGAAAATGAGCCTGATCAGGTTTAATATGCTGCAAGGGTGTGAAAGTATCGCCGGTTTTTTGATCATGGATCACTGCATGGCGATGGGCAAACGTTCCACGTTCACTGTCCTGACCCGATAGTCTGACCGGGTAACCTGCTTCAACCAGGCTTGCATAAGCCAGATTTTCAGCGAATCCCCAGTCCATAGAAATTTCACTGGCAGCCATCATGCGGCGATTTTCCAGGATTTTTTTAACGCCCCGATGTGGTGTAAAACCGGTGGGTAAGGTTGTGAGTCGCTTGCTGAGCAGATCAATATGGACTTCACTGATGGTCGTTGGAACTTCATCACGCCAGTGAGTGCCCTGAAAAGGGTGAAAATCTGTTTTGAATTCGTTGTCTAAAAGACAGATGACAGGTCGGGAAACGGACTCATTATTTTCCAGCGAAGCAATATAATTATCACTCATGATCTGAAGTTGATCATCTGTCAGTATTTCTTCCTGAACCAATTTTTCTGCATAGATCTGGCGAACACTGGGATGATTTTTGATTTTCTGGTACATCAGAGGTTGTGTAACCATCGGTTCATCCGCTTCACTATGACCGTGCCGTCGGTAACAGATCAGATCGATAACAATATCCTTGTTAAATTCCTGACGATAGGCCAGTGCCAGCATGCCAGCATGGACAACGGCTTCAGGATCATCACCATTAACGTGAAAAATAGGTGCCTGAATAATCTTTGCTACATCGGTGCAATATAGCGTTGATCGGGAGTCCAGTGGGTCACTGGTGGTAAATCCGATCTGATTATTGATCACAATATGAATCGTGCCACCCGTTGTATAGCCGCGTGTCTGTGAAAGATTAAAGGTTTCCATAACGACACCCTGTCCGGCAAAGGCGGCATCACCATGAATTAAAACAGGCATCACCTGATCGCGGGCGATGTCGTGCCGTCGATCCTGGCGAGCTCGGACAGAACCTTCAATCACAGGATTAATAATCTCAAGATGAGATGGATTGAATCCCAGTGTCAGGTGTAAGGTACCATCGGGTGTTTCGATATCAGAAGAAAACCCCTGGTGATATTTGACATCACCCGTACCCGACTGAATTTTTTTCTTACCTTCAAATTCATCAAACAGATCGGAAGGTTGTTTTCCCAGCGTATTTACCAGAACATTGATCCGGCCACGATGTGCCATACCAATGATCATTTCTTTAACACTGTCTTTGGTCGCATGCTGGATCAGACAATCAAGCAATGGGATCAGGCTCTCGCCACCTTCCAGTGAAAAGCGTTTTTGTCCCACATAACGGGTATGAAGATATTCTTCCAGTGAGCCTGCAGCGACAATTCTTTCCAGGATCTGACGTTTTTTCTCAAAGGTGAAACCTGGATTGCCCCGTTGAGGCTCAAGCTGTTGCTGGATCCAGCGTTTCTGAGCCGTTTCACTGATGTGCATGTATTCCGCACCCATGGTTTTACAATAGGTGTTTTGCACAATATCCAGAATTTCCCGCAATGTGGCCTGATTGACACCCTGTAATGATCCCGCATTAAAAACCGTATCCATGTCCTCATCAGACAGGTTGTGGTAGGCCGGATCCAGTTCGGCGACATCAGGCCGTTCATATTGCTGTAAGGGATCCAGATTGGCTCGCCTGTGTCCGCGAAAACGATAGGCATTGATCAGTTGCAACACGGAAACCTGCTTGCTGGCATGGCTGGCCAGAGCCTGTTCCGATAAACCTGATGGTAATCCGGTTTGCGTGGTTGGTACCAGGCCTCGCTGTTGAGTTTCGTCAGACGGAGACTTTTTGGTTGAAATCTCTTCCAGCTGCGAAAAATAGGTCTTCCAATAGCTATTGACCGCATCAGGATTCTCCTGATATATCTCGTATAGAGACTCTATGTAGTCTATATTGTCGTCATTGAGAGCAATCATCATTCGGTCTGGTCCCTGTTAAAAAAGTATACTTGTTGCAACGCCACAATTTAGATTATGCTATTATGCATCGTTTTACTATTGTAATCACGTTGCAATAAGATTTTACTCAGATGGCGTGCCATCTGAATTATTTATAAAATTTTCACTGGAGTGTTTAATGAAATCTGAGACAGTAACCATTACTGATAATTCAACAGGGAAGACGGTCGAATGTCCAATCCTAAAAGGGACTTATGGTGCGCCAGTTATTGATACCGCAGCCTTGTATAAAGAGTTAGGGATGTTTACCCTTGACCCTGGTTTTACAACAACCGCAAGTTGCCGTAGTGCTATCACCTACCTTGATGGTGAACACGGTATTCTTTTGCATCGTGGCTATCCCATCGAACAACTGGCAGAACAGAGTTCATTTCTGGAAGTATCGTATCTACTCCTGCACGGTGAATTACCAACAGCAGATGAGTTTGCTGATTATGAAAGCCAGATTAAAAGATACAATAATGTCCATGAACATCTGATGCGTTTCTTTAATGGCTATCGTTATGACGCACATCCTATGTCGATTATGGTAGGTGTGACGGGTGCAATGGCTTCTTATTACCATGAGACGGTTGATGTCAAAAATCCTGAACACAGAATGCAAACGGCTCATCGCCTGATAGCAAAGATGCCGAATATTGGTTCCAAGGTCTACAAACATGGTGTTGGTGAGCCATTTATCTATCCGGATAATTCTCTGGGCTATATAGAAAACCTGATGAACATGATGTTCGCAATTCCTTCTGAACCTTATGAACTTCATCCTCAGGCAGTACAGGCGCTGGATAAACTCATGATCCTGCATGCCGATCATGAGCAGAATGCCAGTACTTCAACCGTACGCTTGTCAGGTAGTTCTGAAGCCAATCCATTTGCTGCCATTTCCGCTGGTATCTCTACACTCTGGGGTAAGGCTCATGGTGGTGCAAATGAAGCCGTACTGGAAATGCTGGAAGAAATTGGTGATCCAAAAAATGTTCACAAGTTTGTTGATCGTGCGAAAGACAAAAATGATAATTATCGTCTGATGGGCTTTGGTCATCGTGTCTACAAAAACTTTGATCCTCGTGCCACAATCATCAGTAAGGCCTGCCACGAAGTGCTTGATGATATGGATCCAAATTCTGAGTTACGTCCATTAATGGAAATTGCCATGGAACTGGAAAAAATTGCACTGGAAGATGAATACTTTATCGAGCGAAAACTTTATCCAAATGTTGATTTTTACTCCGGTATTATCCTTCGGGCACTGGGTATCCCAACGTCTATGTTCACGGTATTCTTTGCAATGGCGCGTTCAGCAGGCTGGATCGCAAACTGGTTGGAGTTGATGGAAGATCCTGATTTTCGTATTGGCCGTCCACGCCAATTGTATATTGGTTCTGAAAAACGGGACTATATACCGCTGGACAAACGTGGCTAAATACCGGCCGGGAAATATAACAGAACGCTCAACATTTCCTGTTGGTGTGTTGTCTGTTTAACAGATGGGGCTTCCCACATTGTGGGGTGCCCTTTTTTTTGAGTAACTATAAATAAAAAAGGGGAAGGTTGACGATGAAAACACCCGTACATGTAGCTGTGACTGGCGCCGCCGGTCAGATTGCTTATTCACTACTATTCCGTATTGCTGCTGGCGAAATGCTGGGGCCTGATCAGCCAGTTGTGCTGAGATGTCTCGAGATTACACCTGCGATGCAGGCACTGGAAGGTGTCGCCATGGAGATTGATGATTGCGCATTTCCATTAGTTGATAGCATGGTTTTAACGGACGATCCAAATGAAGCTTTCAAAGGTGCCGATGTTGCGTTGCTGGTCGGTGCCAAGCCACGTGGGCCTGGCATGGAGCGTAGCGATCTGCTTGAAGCCAATGGTGGTATTTTTAAGGTTCAGGGTGAAGCTCTTAATGGGAATGCCAACAAAGATGTAAAAGTGGTTGTGGTTGGTAACCCTGCTAATACCAATGCTCATACCGCGATGCGTTTTGCGCCGGATCTGAATTCGCGGAACTTTACTGCTTTGACACGTCTTGATCACAATCGGGCATTGGCTCAATTGTCAGAAAAAACCGGGGTTAGTACCCGTGAGATTAAAAAGATGATCATCTGGGGTAATCATTCCACAACTCAGTATCCTGATATTAGTCAGGCAACTGTTGGCGGAAAACCGGCTAAGGATCTGGTCGATCCATCCTGGTACGCCGATGAGTATATTCCACGTGTTGCCAAACGAGGCGCTGAAATCATTGCTGCTCGTGGTGCATCCAGTGCTGCTTCGGCTGCCAATGGTGCGATCGAGCATATTCGTGACTGGGTCACGGGAACTCCGGATGGTGACTGGACCAGCATGGCCGTTCCCAGCGACGGTAGCTACGGTATTCCAGAGGGTCTGATATACTCATTCCCGGTTCAGTGTTCTGGTGGTGATTATAAAATTGTCCAGGGTCTTGAGATTGGTGA
>JALSSM010000231.1 GCA_026984275.1 Gammaproteobacteria bacterium | reverse complement strand
ATGCCATCTTTGATCTGTATCTTACTGGCATCTTCGTCAGCGACAAAAACTAATGTTGTATCAGCAAAGCTCGATGACATGATCACCATCAGATAAATCGTCATTATTATTCTCACTTTATTTCTCCCTATAAATAATGTCTTCTCAGCTGCATTATAAACGCTGCCTGACAGCCTCGTATAAACAAATGCCTGATGCGACTGAAACATTCAAGCTCTCAACAACACCAGCCATCGGGATCTGTACCAGATGATCACAATGCTCACTGGTCAGGCGACGGATCCCTTTATCTTCTGATCCCATCACAAGTCCTGTTGGCCCAGAAAAATCCTGATCATAAATTGTTTGTTCAGCCTGATCACTGGTTCCAATTAACCAGACACCTTCATTCTGGATTTTTTCCAGTGTCCGTGCAAGATTTCGTACTTCGATCAATGGAACGGAATCCGCAGCACCACTGGCCACTTTGCGAACTGTTGGCGTCATACTCACACCGCGGCTCGCTGGTATCACGACGGCATTGGCTCCTGCCGCATCGGCTGTCCGTAAACAGGCACCCAGATTATGTGGATCCTGAATACCATCCAGAATCAATAATAGAACATTGCTGTTTTGTTTAATAATCTGCATCAGATCGGATTCATCCTTGACTCTGGCTGCACGTTGACGAAGAATGACACCCTGATGCCGCTGATCGTGGCTCATTTTATCCAGTGTCTTTCGAGGAACAAACTGGCAGGCCAACCCCAGTGATTCTGCACTTTCCTGAATTTCATGGAGCTTGCTTGCCTTGACTTTATTACCATCGGCCAACAACCAGATTTCCAATACGCGTTCAGGTGAGTGTAGCAAAGCATGCTGAACAGCATGTATACCGTAGATTAAATCTGTTTCAGCCATAAAAGTTTTAACTCATCGTTTGTTTTCCAGAAAACATTATAAAGGAATCAGATGGTATAATTTATAGATAAATATCATCATCAAATAACAATACAAAAAACTGTGATACTAAACTTGTTTTTCGACTTGTAAATATACTCATTTGTCCATTATAAGTTTCAAACAACAAGCAAAATATTTAAGGAAAGAACCTATTTAACGCTATGTTTATCGATAATTTTTATACTGTAAAAGATTCGCGCATTCTCATCTCAAAACAACAGGCCAGCGATTTCGCAAAACAGATAGCCGATGATTTCAACCCAATCCATGATCCAGACAGCAAGTACTTTTGTGTCCCAGGTGACCTGTTATTCTCGCTCATTCTGGAAAAATATGGCCTGAGTCAGCAGATGACTTTCACCTTCTCTGGAATGGTAGGCGATGACGTCCCTCTGCACTTTCCTGAACCTGAAGGCAATGAATTTTCAATAACGGATGATAATGACAAACAATATCTTCGAGTAGAACATCAGGGAGAGACATCGACAAACAAAGAGCTGATCACTGAATTCACCAAAAACTATGTGGCATTTTCAGGCACAAACTTTCCTGACGTGATTGTTCCTTTGATGAAAGAACATGGTGTTATGATCAACCCGGACAGACCGTTGGTCATCTATGACAGTATGTCCATCGATCTCGAAACAGTGGACATTCAGCATCCCTCATTGGAACCCGCCGGAACAAGCCTCAAGGTCCAGGGCAAGAAAGCCATCGCCTTTCTCGAGTTTGTTGTGAAATCAGAAGAAAAGATGATTGGTACTGGTCGAAAAAAACTGGCGTTAAGAGGCTTGCGCGACTATGACCAGGGAAGAGTTGAAAAAATGGTTGATTATTATAACGAAAGAAAAATTAACCTGGCACCTTAAAAAGGCATTCCCGGTGGCATACCTCCACCACGACCACCCATACCACGCATAAGGTTGGCCATACCGCCTTTCTTGGACATGCGCTTCATCATCTTCTGCATCTGCGTAAATTGTTTCAGTAGTTTATTGACATCCTGAACCTGTGTACCTGAACCGGCAGCGATCCGTTTCTTTCGTGATGCCTTGATCAAGGCTGGAAATTTTCGTTCATTCGGTGTCATGGAATTGATGATGGCAACGGTCTTGTTCATCTCTTTATCATTGACCTGATCCATCGCTTTTTGAGGTAGATCAGCAACACCGGGCATTTTTGCCATCAGGCTGGCAACGCCACCCATATTTTGCATTTGCAGTAATTGTTCCTTGTAGTCTTCCAGATCAAAACCCTTGCCTTTTTTCATCTTGGTGGCAAGTTTCTTTGCTTTGTCTTTATCGACTTTCTGCTCGACTTCTTCGATCAGGCTGAGGACATCGCCCATACCAAGAATTCGTGAAGCAATACGATCCGGGTAGAAGGGTTCCAGTGCATCAGATTTTTCACCAACACCCATAAACTTGATCGGCTTCCCGGTCACCTGACGAACTGACAGGGCCGCACCACCACGGGAGTCACCATCGGTCTTGGTCAGGATCACGCCCGTCAATGCCAGTGCTTCATCAAAAGCTTTCGCTGTATTAACTGCATCCTGACCCGTCATACTATCAATAACGAACAAGGTCTCAACCGGATTCAAGGCACCGTGAAGTGATTTGATCTCATCCATCATCTGATCATCAATATGCAGACGACCAGCGGTATCCACGATCAGGACATCGGCAAACTGCTTACGCGCCTCCGTAAGTGCGGCATTGGCAATATCAACCGGATTGGATTGAGCCTGACTCGGAATAAACTCGACACCGACTTCCTTTGCAAGAATTTCTAACTGC
>JALSSM010000230.1 GCA_026984275.1 Gammaproteobacteria bacterium | reverse complement strand
TCAAATGCGGCGGCCATTTCAAGTTGACCGTTGACACCCTGTTCACGCAGGATAGCCACTTTTGGCTGTTTGTCTGTCATGATCGAAATGCCAGTTGGTTCATATGAGAGTGAAACACTGAGGCCTGGATCCTCCGGGTTTTGCAGCGCCTCATATTCCTGTTGCGCACATTCCGGATTATCACGCAGACTTTGTATGTGGAAAGAGGTTGATGACCAAAGCCGCTGAATTTCCATCAGATCTTTTGTATAAACTGTTTCGGCTTTTTGTTTTATACAGATCTGTTTTGTGTTGTTCAATGTTCCGATGATATGAACGTGATCAGCCAGTACACCATCGGAAGTCAGACATTTAATTACCTGATCACGATGTTCATTTTTGACCTGAATGACTGCACCCAGTTCTTCACAGAAGAGTGTTGCCAGCGAAGCCTTTTCCAGTGTTATATCAAGCCCCGTTCTTCCCGCCAATGCCATTTCACACAGTGTCGTAAACAAACCACCATCTGATCGATCATGATAGGCAAGGATCAGATCGGCTTCGATCAGGAGTTGAATACTGCGAAAAAAAGTTTTCAATCTTTCTGCATTATCCAGATCAGGTACGCTTTCACCCAGTTGGTTAAAAACTTGTGCCAAGGCAGAACCACCAAGACGATTTTTTCCACCACCGAGATCGATAAGAATCAAATCAGTTTCATGTTGATCGGTTCTAAGTTGAGGTGTCAGTGACATTCTGACATCAACAACAGGAGCAAAAGCTGTGATGATCAGAGATAATGGAGACACAACAGATCGCTCACGATCATTTTCCTGCCAGACTGTTTTCATCGACAGAGAATCCTTACCGACGGGAATACAAATTCCAAGCTCAGGGCAAAGTTCCATCCCAACGGCTTTTACCGTATCGAATAGTCGTGCATCTTCATCGCCATGACCACAGGCGGCCATCCAGTTAGCCGATAGAATAATATCTGACATCTTCATAATACGAGCTGATGCAATATTGGTGATCGCCTCGCCAATCGCCATACGTCCAGATGCCGGGGCATTGATCAATGCCAAAGGTGTTCGTTCACCCATGGCCAAGGCTTCACCGGCACAACCATGAAATGAATTTGAAGTCACAGCACAATCCGCAACGGGAACTTGCCACGGGCCAACCATCTGATCACGAGCCACCAACCCGGTCACACTTCGATCGCCAATGGTGATCAGAAACCTTTTATCTGCAACAGTGGGTAATTGCAGGACACGTTCAGCGGCTTCTCTAATGGAAATATTTTTTAGATCGAAAGCGGTATCAATAGCTGTTTTTCTGACGGTCTCCCGACTCATCTTTGGTGGCTTTCCAAGCAATACCTGCATCGGTAGATCGATCGGTTGATCACCAAATAGACGATCATTCAGGATTAAGTGTCTCTCCTCAGTCGCATCACCCAGTACAGCAAAGGGGCAACGTTCACGCGCACATATCTTTTCAAAGAAACTTAATGCTTGCGGCGCGATAGCCAGAACATATCGTTCCTGTGATTCATTACACCAGATCTCAACGGGTGACATACCGGGATCGGAACTGGGCACTTCCCGTAATTCAAACACCGCTCCCCGTTCAGCATCATTGACCAGTTCAGGCAAGGCATTGGAAATGCCTCCGGCACCAACATCATGGATCGAAATGACTGGATTATCTTCTCCCAGACTCCAGCAGCTATCGATAACCTCCTGACAGCGGCGTTCCATTTCCGGGTTGTCGCGTTGTACCGAAGCAAAATCCAGATCCGCGTCACTCTGACCAGAGGTAACAGAGGAAGCAGCGCCACCGCCGAGACCGATCAACATAGCTGGACCACCCAGAACGATGATTTTTGATCCCGCTGGAATTTGATCTTTATGGGTATGTTGTGGCCGAATATTACCCAGACCCCCTGCGATCATGATGGGTTTATGATACCCCCGGATCTCATGATTGACCTCCTGTTCATAGGTGCGGAAATAGCCACACAGAGCCGGGCGACCAAATTCGTTATTGAACGCTGCGCCACCAATGGGGCCTTCAATCATAATATCGAGCGCTGAGGCGATTCGATCCGGTTTACCGTGATCAACTTCCCAGGGGTGTTTCAGATCAGGGATGTGTAAATTCGAGACAGAAAACCCTGTCAATCCAGCTTTTGGTTTTGAACCACGCCCCGTTGCCCCTTCGTCACGGATTTCTCCACCTGAACCAGTGGCTGCTCCGGGGTAAGGGGAGATCGCTGTCGGGTGATTATGAGTTTCTACCTTGGTCAGAATATGAATATCCTCTTTGAGATATTCATACTGTCCAGTTTCAGGGTTGGGGAAAAAACGATCGCCAGAATAACCGGTGGTGACAGAGGAGTTATCAGAATAGGCTGAAAGAACACCACCGGGATTTGTTTCGTGTGTGTTGCGGATCATCGAGAAAAGTGAACGATCCTGTTTCTCACCATCTATTGTCCAGTCAGCATTGAAAATTTTGTGGCGGCAGTGTTCAGAATTGGCCTGCGCAAACATCATCAACTCTACATCGGTAGGGTTACGTTCAAGTCGGGTAAAATTAGCCAATAGATAATCTATTTCATCATCGGACAGAGCCAGTCCCATTTCGGTATTGGCAATTTCCAGCGCATCGCGCCCCGAGGCCAGTATATCAATATGTTTAAGCTGGCCAGGTTCAGCATGCTCAAAAAGACGGTCAACCTGTTCCAGATCAGTGAGA
>JALSSM010000229.1 GCA_026984275.1 Gammaproteobacteria bacterium | reverse complement strand
ACGATCTCCGGTGTCAATCCATAACCATACTCAAACCGGTTCGGAACTACATATCGAACATCTTTTGCTCCCATGGTCCTCAAGCCACGAATGGCTACAGCACAACTGGTCGCCCCATCCGCATCAAAGTCAGCGACGACCAGTATTCTTTTTTCCTGCGCGATGGCTGTCACCAGCAGATCGACTGCAACCCCTGTTCCTGACAGCCGATTAAAACTCAATAAACCAGCCAGTGAATAATCCAGTTCTTTTTCAGAACTTATATTTCGTGAGGCGTATATTTTTTGTAATACCGGATGAAGAGAATCAAGTAAAACTTTTTGATGCTCACTTTCACGACGTTTTATTTTCATATTCATGATTAATTATTTTCGCCAGAATCGATATAAATGCGATCGTTTGACGAGGCAATGTTGATCGTTTGTAATAATCTTCAATTGTTTGATCCTGCCTTTTTTCAGACCTGATAATAACGCATCAAAAATAACTCCGCCTTTCTCATCATCCGTTTGCGACAAGGCAAGATCACCCTGAGAAAGTACGATCAAACTATGCTGATCTTTTTCCTGCATATTCAGAAACTGATCAAAATCAGCAGGCATATTCTCGTAAGGAATACCTGAATGTATCGACAGTCCTTGTGCATTCACATCATCAGAAATAACCCGGTCAAATTTGGAACTCTTTTGATCAGGAAGCTTTCCAGCCCCCCAGAACCAGATGCTATTTATCGGTATCTCCCCTCGTTTTTGCCTTTCCTGATTTATCGAACAATCATGCAATACCATTTGTATTTCATTGGCCAGCCTGATCCAGTACGCCCGATCTTTTCCTTCTGGCAGGAATGGGCGAATATCATGACCGTTGACCTCTCCCGGTATTGTCGTCTTCATGGATGGCTGTTCCTTCAGCTGGATATACCAACGTGAAGGCTCAGCGCCACTGATCAGACATAAACCATCCTCCGCCAGTATGGGATTTATCATCGAAAAATAACCAGCCACCTCATCCTTTGTAATTGAAAATTTCTGAGCATCGAAAAGCAGGAGAGTTGTCAGATCTGCGTGTAAAAAAACGGGATCAGCCCGTATCCAGAATGCTTCATGAAAGTAAGTTGAAACCTCTCTATCTTTTTGGAAGTCAACACATGCTGTAACTGCTGCAATAGGCTTATCTTTATGCGGTTCAAGATTGATGTTCATTAACGAGAACAGTTGACTTATGGGAGCCCCGGTTATTTTTTCTATCTTACTACCTCTTGAAAATGCTTTTCTAAAAGCAGGTTTATCAAAAGATAATTTTTCGGTAGAACGATCGGATAAAAGTATTGTGATTTTCAAAATATTGTTCACTAAACCTCAATGATCAAGGTTAACACGAAATATTGAAAGTTATCTTGATTTTGGATTCTGAAACTATTCAACTATGACCCTTGCTATTTCTTTTTTCTGATTCAGATCTTCACTGACAACAGATTTAACACCGTACTTTCACCCGAATTGTTATTCATTGTGTCTTAGTGAACCAGATCAATTATTTTCTTTCTTGTTTCAATACAATCACTCTCTGATAAATTAAGGAAATTGATATTTTGTGATGATAATGGAAAGCTTCTACCAGTTACTCCGTATTTTTTACACTGCTGTACCCACAAATATAATTCGAGTTACTGCATTTCTTGTCATATCTTCTACAACAAATGCAGCTATTTTGACTTTTTATAGTGATCTTACAACAGCAACTAATCTTACTTCGAATGGTAATCAGGCCAAATATGGTATTTCGGGAGGTGATTCATATGCTCAGGAATTTCAAACTCCATTTAATACCACCTTCCAGAATGCTGCTATCACAATCACAGCGAGATTAAAGGCAAATTCCAGCACTCCAGATCTTAGCAATTCACCGGGAATCCAGCCAGATGGTACGAATGTCAGTGGTAAGCAACCTTTTATGCCTTTACCGCACGGCTTCTTTTCAGGACATGCAAAAATCAGCTCTTTTAACAATAATGGGACTGAATTTAATCTAAGTAATACATTTGATCTGGTATTTGATCATGATGTCCTTCTGTCAAGAATTATCATGGATGGAATTGGGGCTACTGAATATAAACCCCCTACCGCGAATGATATTCCGACTTTCAATATCTCAGGTCTCGGAGTCAATTTAATCAACCTGCCTGGAAGAGATGACCAGAACGGATCTTCTCAGAATTTTACTTTATTAAATGCCCGTTTAATTGCAGGTGAACCATACACATTTACTGTAAATCACAATTCTCAGGAAGATGGTGTTCTTGAGTTTTTTGCATTTGAATTCGAACCAATAGATCCCATAATACTCGTCCCACTACAAACAAGTCTTATAAGTATTGATACCGTTAATTCTGGTCAAACGAATGCAGATGGAAGTAGTACTGATCTCAGTATTTCGGCAAATGGTCAATTTATTGCTTTCCAAAGTAGAGCAACAGATCTTGTTGTAAATGATAATAATGGAAAACAGGATATTTTTGTTCGAGATACAAAATCATCAAATATTGAAAGAGTCAATGTTTCACCAAACGGTATTGAGGCAGATCAGGATAGTGAAAGTCCCGATATCTCTGGCGACGGAAAGCTTATCGTTTTCTCAAGTGCCGCAGAAAATCTTGTCCCTGGCGATACTAATCTTAAAAAAGATATCTTCTTACGTAACAGACTTACTGGCAACACTATACTTGTTTCGCATTCCTATACTG
>JALSSM010000228.1 GCA_026984275.1 Gammaproteobacteria bacterium | reverse complement strand
GACTTCTGACAGTTCTTTAAAAGTATGAATTCCATCAGCATGAATCAGATCATTGATCTTCGGACCGATACCTTCAATCGCCGTAAAATCATCTTCTGATTTGATCGCAATACCCGCTGCTCTTGCCGCCGGAATATCAATCGCAGGGCCACGCTTCCAGGCATTAATTTCGTCTTCCAGTTCTTTAACCCGTGACAAGTGTGCAGGGTTATCGACTTCTTTAACCACTTCTTTTTCGACGATTTTCTCAACTGTTTCCGGTTTTCTGTTTTCCAGTTCAGTGATTTTTCCTTCGAGAAGTTTGATCTGTTTCAGGTGTTCTGGATTATCAACTTCTTTGACAACAACCTTTTCAACAATTTCCGGCTTTCTGTTTTGAAACTCAGCCAGTTGTGATTTCAGGTCAGCAATCTGAGTGTTCTCTTCTTTAAGGCTTGAGATAAGTGATAAGTGTTTCGGGTTGTCGACGACCTTTTCGACTTCCACCTTTTTTTCTACGATCTTTTCGACGGGTGGCTCCCCATATTTCAGCTTGCGTGCCAACCAGCCACTTAATAACCAGCCGATCAAGCCACCAGCCAACCAGGGCCATAGCTTACAAAGTAATAACATTGGTCTTTCCTCCTTCCAGAATTATTTTTATTGCCATACAGCATGGCCTTGTTTGAATTATTATTATACTTGTGGAAAAAGGATTAGATTTTTTTTTGAAAACCTGCTCCCTTTTCAGATATTCAAATACAGGACTGTTTTACCCAGTCCAATTTCATTTGTCAAATATTATAAATTCTTTCCAGATACAAACTCAGTCATGTTTATTTATTCGATGACAGGACTTTCTGTTTTAGAAATATTTTTCAGTCGTTCTAACAGATCCTGCCAGTCAACTTTGCGGTTAAAGCCTTTGATATTAAGCCAGGGTGGTAAGGTTCCCCGTTTGACAATGTAGTAACCATCTTTCGTTTCTTCAACACCATCCATATAACAGATCGAATCAACCAGCCGACAACTCAGTCCGATTTTTGAATAAGGAAAATCTTCAAAGATCCCTAATATTCCCCGAGAAATTGCATTGGCTCCGCCACCACCGCCGATGCTGGTCAGGTTATCAATGGCACGTTGGCTGATCCGGTGTCTGGATTTGTCATTTTCAGGTGTTGCAAAATAGGCATAAAATTTAACGGGCTGCCATGTCTCCAATTGTAGATCATGTATGTAACCACTGAGCTTGCCTGTAATATCTCCAAACTCAAACGTCTTTGTCAAAATTTCCAGATCAAGATTATCAATATCAATATCTGCATATAAAGTTGGGATCAGGCCAAACAGATCTTCAATCCAGAGATTACTTATCGAAATATCACCATCAAACACATTCACCCTTAATCGACCCTGGGTTGTAAGATTGCCCTTGTGATAGGTGACACCGGGGATCTCACCAAAAACCGTCCCCGCCATTAATGGCCAGCCCAACGCTTCAGTAAATTCGCTTAAAGTAATCGGTGTTAGTTTGCTTTTTATATGGACGGAATAATCTGCAAGACCAAGGTTTTTCATTTCAAGATCGTTAACCTGTAACTCGCCATCAAAAATCGGAATGACCATTTTTTCTCTCAGTTTCATGGAACGGCCTTTGGAAGAAAGTTTCATTTCACTGGAACCAATATTGACTTTATAGATCGATCCTCCCTGCCATTTCATGCTTGAATCTTTGACATTCGGATCACTATTTAAACGGATGTCCCCATCCAGACCTGCGACATGAAAACGGCCAGCCTGATCCTCTGCATAAACATCGCCCAATATCAAATGAAAATCGGTGATGCCTGTTTCACCCAATTTTATTTTCAGATCAGTCTTGCCAACAATCTCCATCTCATCCATTCCTGTACCAAACAACAAAGGTTGCACATAGACTGGGAAAACGGCACTTAAATCCTGAGTGTTAAAAGACAGAGAAAGATCATCAATCGGAGACTCCTTTTTAGGATGCATAACACCACTGACTTTTGCGGTCATGACCTGTGGATGATTCAACACCATGTCGTAAACTTTAATACGGTCTTCGCGCATGTCGGCTTTCAAAGTCAACGTGATCGGTTCTTTTCCAGGCTCAAGCAAAAACCCAGGCGATACTGAACCAACCTGTACACCCGGTTCGAGATAAACAACGCCATCCAGAAGACTCAACTGCTCGTCTATTCGCCAGTCTTTTCCTTTTTTTATCAGCGTCACATTCAGACGGGCATCAAGATCTTCAGCAACAGAATTTCCGTCAAAGTTTAGATCGATTGCTCGCAGTTTTATTTTTGACGATAAGAGTTCTTTGCCACGGCCTTCAGCCATAAGCTCAAGATTTATTTTTCCTGATTCGTCGGAAATAACATCTGGAAATGGAACGAATGAAGTGGAGATTTTTTTTAATCTGGCAACATCCAGTGATCGCCCATTGAGATCGATCTGCCATTTTTGTTGACTGATTTTCGTTGTGACATTGACAAGACCTTTTGCCATTCTTAGTTGTGTGATGGATGACTTGATCTGTTCTTTTTCAGCGTCAAAAATAAAATCAATATTGCCTTTCAACTTGCCAAGCTGCTTGTGTTTAGCAGAAAAACGGCCAGACTGACATTCAATCAGTTTGAACTGCAGAACATGTTGAAATGAAGGAAATGGACAGTCCACCTGGACTTCTCTGAAGGTTTCGCCAGTAGCAGATTTTAATTTCTTGATCGCGATCGATAATTCAGGAATCTTCTCTGCAGAAATATTGAATTCAAGATCAAGATCTTCGATTTGCCAACCAGAGAATTCTGCTTTCTCAATCTCGAAACTGAGTTGATCAAAAGCAGGAGCGTTAGTAAAAACAACGCTTGAAATCAGCAGCAAGCATAACAAGCGCAATCTCATTTAAGAAACTCAGCCGGGAAAAACTCCAGTGGAGATATAACGATCACCGCGATCACAGATGATCACGGCGATCACGGCATTTTCCACTTCTTCAGATAATCGTAATGCAGCAGCGACAGCGCCCCCGGAGGAAACGCCGCAGAAAATACCTTCCTCTGCTCCCAGTGCAAGCATGGTTTGTTCCGCCGTTTGCTGATCCATATCCATGATCCTGTCGACACGGCGATTATCGTAAATCTTGGGTAAATATTCTTCTGGCCAACGCCGAATACCAGGAATACTGGCATCACCTTCTGGTTGAACGCCAACAATCTGGATATCCGGATTAACACTTTTGAAATATTTTGAACAACCCATAATGGTTCCAGTGGTTCCCATGGAGCTGACAAAATGCGTCAGTTGCCCCTGTGTATCCATCCATATCTCGGGGCCGGTTCCTTCAAAATGTGATCGTGGATTATCCGGATTCGAAAACTGATCAAGCACTTTTCCTTCTCCAGCCGCTTCCATTTCTCTGGACTTATCGATCGCGGCTTCCATGCTACCTTCCTCTGGTGTAAGAATAATTTCTGCACCGTAGGCCTTCATTGAAGCACGTCGTTCTTCGCTCATATTCTCCGGCATGATCAAGATCATCCGATATCCTTTAATCGCCGCCGCCATTGCAAGTGCAATTCCGGTATTGCCACTGGTGGCTTCGATCAACGTATCACCGGGCTGGATTTCACCTCTTTTTTCAGCTCGGTTGATCATACTGATCGCAGGCCGATCTTTGACTGATCCGGCAGGATTATCCCCTTCAAGCTTGGCCAATATCGTATTACTCGGATTGCCCATTTTTTGTGGTAATCGTTGTAAGCGAACCAGTGGCGTATTGCCAACAAATTCTTCTATCGTTGGATAGTCAATCATACTAATTCCTTAGCCATTATAATGGCATCTTCTCTTCCACTCGCAGCAGGATAATATTTTTTACGCAAACCCACTTCGGAAAAACCTTCTTCTTCATATAATCGATAAGCACCAATATTACTGGCCCGTACTTCAAGAAAAACCGTTTTTGCTTTGTGATCTCTTGATTTTTCCAGAAGATGGTTCAATAACATACGGCCCAGACCATAACGACGAAAATCTTCCCGAATACACAGGTTCAGAATATGTGCCTCACCGGCTGCTGCTGACATGATGCCATAACCTGTAACTTTTTCTGCATATTCCATAATCCAGCAACCATAACCCACTTTCAGACAATCCTGATAAATCGTTTCCTTCCAGGGATAGTCATAAGAAGCCAGTTCAATTTCCATGACCGCATCAATATCCTCTTTCTGCATTGGACGAACAGAAGCTAATACAAGTTCATTGGCGGCGCTCATGATGCTTCTTCCATCAGAGACCTGGCCAACAAGAGATCTTCCCAGCTTTTCCCTTTTTGCGTTGGTGAACGCAACAGATAAGCAGGATGGTAAGTCACAACCACAGGAATATTTAATGGTTTATAAGAATATCTCCTGCCGCGCATTTTTCCGATCGGTGTATCAACCTTAAGAAGATTCTGGGCGGCGATACGACCCACACACAAAATAATCTTTGGCTGGATCAGCTCTATCTGTCTTTGAAGATAAGGCTCACAACAGGCGACTTCTTCCGGTCGGGGATCACGATTATTCGGTGGACGGCACTTGAGAATATTAGCAATGAATACCTGCTCTCTTTGCAAACCTACAGCTAATAACATAGCGTTCAAAAGTTGCCCGGCTCGACCGACAAAAGGTTCCCCTTGACGATCTTCTTCTGCGCCCGGCGCTTCACCAATGATCAACCAGTCGGCCTTTTTATTCCCGACACCAAAAACAGTCTGTGTGCGGCTGGTATGCAGATCACATTTGATGCAGGCAGAAACCCGTTTTTCAAGATTCTCCCAATCATCATTCCACACCTCATCAGTAGTTTGTTCGATATTAGCCACCACAGGCATTTCAACGGGAAGCGTTTCTTGTGTTATGGCCTGATCGGGTGTATCGATAATCTCTTCAATAAAGGGTTCGTCAGTGACAGACTCTTCAACCGCTGATTCAGGTTGACGATCAGTACCCCGCCTGACCCAGACGTCAATTCCCATGGCGTCGAGACAGGCGAGCTTGTCCATCAGACTTTATCCACTACTTGCGGATGTTTTTTATCTTTGACTGACATCAGCGTGTTTAATGCATTGAGATAGGCTTTGGCCGAAGCGGCAATAATATCCGTGTCAGCACCCTGGCCATTGACAACGCGATCATCCAGTTGCAGTCGCACAGCGACCTCTCCCTGTGAAGACGTGCCGCTGGTGATATTACTCACAGAGTAAAGTAGCAGATCACTGCCACTTTTAACGACACTTTCAATCGCCATAAACGTCGCATCCACAGGACCACTACCCGCCGCCGATCCGGTTTTTTCCTCACCATCAATTGAAAGTGTGATTTCAGCGATGGGGGTTTCACCTGTTTCTGAGTTTACTTTCAGAGAAACCAGTTTGACCCATTCCTCTTCACTGGCAAGATTGGTTTCAGTGACCAGTGCCTGCAAATCTTCATCAAAGATTTCGTGCTTTTTATCGGCCAGTTCCTTGAATCGTTGAAACGCATCGTTCAATTCTTCTTCACGTTCAAACTCAATGCCCAGTTCCTGCAAACGAGTCTTAAAAGCATTTCGTCCCGAATGTTTACCCATCACCATACGATTCGCATTCCAGCCAACATCTTCAGCTCGCATAATCTCGTATGTTTCACGATTCTTGATCACACCATCCTGATGAATCCCGGATTCGTGGGCAAAGGCATTCGCACCAACGATGGCCTTGTTCGGTTGCACCGGAAAGCCTGTCACGCTGGAAACGAGACGTGAACAATTCATGATCTGAGTGGTATCGAGTGTGGTCTCACAGGGAAAAATATCCTGCCTTGTTTTAACCGCCATCACCACTTCTTCAAGCGAAGCATTACCAGCACGTTCGCCAAGACCATTGATCGTGCATTCGATCTGACGTGCCCCATGCAAAACCGCTGATAAAGAATTTCCAACAGCCAAGCCCAGATCGTTGTGACAATGTACTGAAAAGATCGCTTTATCACTATTGGGAATACGTTCGATCAATTCACCGATCAAGGCACCAAAACGATCAGGTAAGTTGTATCCCACGGTGTCCGGAATATTGATGGTCGTTGCACCAGCATCGATTACCGCTTCGATGATCCTGCAAAGGAAATCTGTTTCTGATCGACCTGCATCTTCTGGCGAAAATTCAACATTATCGGTCAAATTTCGCGCCCGTTTAACGGAATGAATCGCCTGCTCGATCACCTGATCCGGTTCCATCTGCAACTTCGCTTTCATATGAATCGGCGACGTCGCGATGAAAGTATGGATCCTCGATGAGTTAGCAGATTTTAATGCCTCGCCAGCACGATCAATATCCTTGTCCAAAGCTCTGGCCAGACCACAGACAGTACTGTCTTTAACGGCTTCAGCGACGGCTTTCACAGATTCAAAATCACCTGGACTGGCAATGGGAAAACCTGCCTCGATTATATCCACTTTCATACGCTCTAATGCTTTGGCAATACGAAGTTTTTCATCCTTCGTCATTGACGCACCGGGACTTTGTTCGCCATCACGTAGCGTGGTATCAAAAATTATTAATTTATCACTCATTTAAAAATCGCTCCTGCTGCATATTCTAGCAGCATGCTACTTATTGTTCCTATTCTTCATTATCTTGGGAAGCTCTGAATAACTCATCCATGAATTCTCAGAGCACGAAAAACAAAAAATGTGATTTTTGTTTTTCTTGTTTTGATCGCGTTTTTCCTCGCCAGGTGAGAATCGTAGTTAGCCCGCAAAGGGCAGCAGGAGAAGAGCAAACAGGCACAACAACGGCTTACGCATGATACGCAGCTTTTGGATAGGTATTTGTTGTGCTGTTGTCGTCATAACGTGCTTAAAATAACCTGAAACCGTCGATCTTTTCAACCACAATTAATCATAATCGGCTAATCCTGATCAGAACTTGAATGTCGTGCCCGATGTTTTTTCAACTGAAACAGAGTGATCATGGGACCTGACAATGCGTATGAGGCAAAAATAGCAAACAGGACTGAGGGCGGTTCCAGAGCAATAAGAACGAAAACCATGACAACAGCAATAATATGAATAAAGGGTACCTTGCCTTTGAAATCAACATTTTTAAAACTGTTATAACGAATATTGCTGATCATCAAAGCACCAGCAAATAATGTGATGATCAGTGCCAACACACTTATACTACGGGTGACTTCCAGTTGATATTCTGCGCCGATCCAGACCAGGCCAACAACAATTCCGGCAGCCGATGGGCTGGGCAAACCCTGAAAATAATTTTTATCGGCCGTTTCCACCTGCGTATTAAAACGGGCAAGACGTAAGGCAGCGGTAACGGTATAGACAAAGGCAACAACCCAGCCAACTCGTCCAAGCCCGATCAGTGCCCATTGATAGATAACCAGTCCGGGGGCCAGGCCGAAAGAGATCATGTCTGAAAGGCTGTCGTATTCTGCACCGAAATCACTCTGGGTGTTGGTCATACGTGCAACACGGCCATCCATCCCATCCAGTATCATGGCACAAAAAATGGCGATCGCAGCCGGTTCAAATCGATCATTCATTGCCGCGACAATTGCATAAAAACCAGAAAACAGTGCAGCCGTTGTGAACAAGTTAGGAAGGAGATAAATTCCCCGTCGTGGATTCAGGCGATTTTTGGGCATATTGCTTTCCAGGAATCTAAATGAGAACCTGACATTCTACTACGGAGCAACAGAAAATGGATCGCCCGTGGTTTATTCTGGTTTATTAGCCAGGATGAGGGATTGCACCAGACAATGGTGTTCTCTGATGAACTAATTGACCCAGTACACTTGATCCAGACAATACCTGATCACCTTCAGCGACTTTTATCTTTGAGTCCACAGGCAAATAGACTTCGACAACACCACCCAGGAAATAGTATCCACAACGCTGCCCCTGACCAATACGTTCACCGGGATAAGCGTAACATCTTAAACGAGATGCCATTTTACCGATGTATATAACGGTCAGAATATCGTCGTCCTCATCAGACTGTATCCACAGAGCATGACGGTGAATAACATCTTTACTTCCCAGTGTTGCTGGTTCGGAGGACCAGTTTCTGACCACCTTTCCTTCAATCGGACTACGGATGGTGTAAGTATTATTGACATTCATTCGTATTCTGATTCGGATCGCTTCTCTGCCAATCCAGTGATCTTTTTGTCTGGAAACACTCTCAACAACCCCATCCACAGGGCTGACAACAGCTAATGGAGAAGAAGGAATGATTCTTTTTGGATCACGAAGAAGATAAAGCAGACCCAGAAGGATTAGCCATACTGGCATGGAGTAAGATGGCATGAATTTGTACAAAAGATATAAACCAAGCAAGGCTACAATCAAAAGAATTAACCAGCCTTCCTTAGCAATAATTGGGTATCGATTACTTGGCATTTACGAAACAACCTTTTGTCATAGAACTGACATAATTCCGCAATGCAGCATTTTTATCAAGTGACCGAATAAGAGATTTACAATTTCTGATCAGGAAACGATCAGTTGAGATACCGGGCCACTTATTAAAAGAAGCCCGGTTTGACAGAAAATAATCAGTTTTTCGTCTTATCGACGATTTTGTTTGCCTGGATCCATGGCATCATAGAACGCAGTTTTCCGCCCACTTCTTCTATCTGGTGAGCCTTGGCAATTCTGCGTTTTGCTTTGAGAGTTGCATTACCCGTCATGTTTTCTCCAATAAACTCACGAGCGAATTCACCCGTCTGTATTTCAGTCAGGATCTTTTTCATTTCCTTCTTGGTTTCTTCGGTAATCACCCGTGGACCACGAGTTATGTCACCGTATTCAGCTGTATTTGAAATCGAATAACGCATATTGGCTATTCCACCTTCATACAAGAGATCAACGATCAGTTTTGTTTCATGAAGACATTCAAAATAAGCCATTTCCGGAGCATAGCCTGCTTCGGTCAATGTTTCGAAACCAGCCTGAATCAATGCCGTAATACCACCACAAAGAACAGCCTGCTCACCAAATAAATCAGTTTCTGTTTCTTCCTGGAATGTTGTCTCGATAACACCCGCACGGCCACCACCATTAGCTGAAGCATAAGACAACGCCAGCTCTTTTGCCTGACCGGAAGCATTCTGGAAAACGGCGATCAACGATGGCACACCACCACCTTGTGTATAAGTCGATCGAACAAGATGACCGGGGCCTTTCGGTGCAATCATCACGACATCAAGATCTTCTCGAGGTTCGATTTGCTCAAAATGAATATTGAATCCATGGGCAAAAGCCAGTGTTGCGCCTTGCTTCAAATTAGGCTCGATCTGTGTGCGATACAATTCAGCCTGATGCTCGTCAGGAGCCAGAATCATAATCAGATCGGAATCTTTAACCGCATCTTCGATAGACTTGTTAGCCAGGCCTGCCGCATCAGCCTTGGCTGCTGAACCTGAGCCGGGACGCAACCCAACAACGACATCGACACCAGAATCTTTGAGATTATTGGCATGGGCATGACCCTGTGAACCATAACCGATAATGGCTACTTTTTTGGACTGGATCAGAGACAGATCCGCATCTTTATCGTAATAAACTTTCATTCGTTTTCTCGCAGTTTTTAATTAATAATTATAGGTGAAGAGCGTTTTCACCACGGGCAATTCCAGTGATGCCTGTACGCACAACTTCAATAATGGCTTTTTCATCCAGCGCTTCCAGCAAGGCATCGAGTTTTTTACCAGAGCCTGTCAGTTCTATCGTGTATGTTGCATCAGTAACATCGATGATCCGACCCCGGAAAATTTCTACCAGTCTTTTGACCTCTTCACGGAAGTCACCCGCCGCTTTGGTTTTAACCAGCATCAACTCCCGTTCAATATGGCGAACTTCGTTCAGGTCAGTCAGCTTGATCACATCAACCAGCTTGTTCAGCTGTTTCTGGATCTGTTCTATCGTTGCATCAGATCCATTTGTTACCAGTGTCATACGTGACATGGTTGGATCTTCTGTCGGGGCAACCGTTAACGATTCGATATTATAAGCTCGGGCCGAGAATAATCCGGCCACACGTGATAATGCACCTGCTTCGTTTTCCAGCAGAATAGAAATGATGTGTCGCATTATGATAGCTCCCTGTCAGTGCCTGGCCCACCTGAAACTGGCGAGAGTTCCATTTCGTTATGTCCTTTGCCCGCTGCAATCATAGGATAAACATTCTCCGTCTGATCCGTCACAATATCCATCAAAACCAGACGATCCTTCATCGCTAATGCTTCTTTCAGGGCTGCGCTGACATCGGCTGTTTTTTCAACGCGCATGCCAACATGACCGAAAGACTCGGCTAATGCGACGAAATCAGGCAACGCATCCATGTAAGAATGAGAGTAGCGACGATCATAGAAAAATTCCTGCCACTGACGCACCATGCCCATATAACGGTTATTCAGGCTAATGATCTTGATCGGTAGCCCATATTGGAGACAGGTTGAAAGCTCCTGTATACACATCACGAGCGATGCTTCACCACTGATACAGCAAACGGTCTCATCTGGATAGGCCAGTTGAACACCCATTGCCGCTGGTACACCAAAACCCATTGTTCCCAGACCACCGGAATTGATCCAACGGCGTGGTTTATTGAACTGATAATATTGAGCTGCCCACATCTGATGCTGGCCGACATCAGAAGTAATGTATGCATCACCATTCGTCAATCGGCTTAATTCCTCGATAACATATTGTGGTTTGATCACATCAGTGCTGCGATCATATTGCATACAGTCAATGGCTCGCCATTGATTGATCTGCTCCCACCAGGCATCTTTTTCCATATCCATCGGATCAAACTGACTGGCACGGATCAATTTGTTCATTTCGCTGAGAACATTGCTCACACTACCAACAATAGGAATATCTACCGCGACATTTTTGGAGATAGAAGCCGGATCGATATCGATATGAATGATCTTTGCATTGGGACAAAACTGTTCAAGATTTCCCGTCACACGGTCATCAAAACGTACACCAATCGCGATCAACACATCACACTGATGCATGCCCATATTGGCTTCATAGGTTCCATGCATACCCAACATTTGCAGGTTTTGGGGATCGCTGGCTGGATAGGCACCAAGTCCCATCAAAGTTTGTGTGATCGGATAACCTAACAACCGTGTAAACTCAATAAGTTGCTCGGCAGCGTTATCAATCACCACGCCACCGCCAGAATAGATCATCGGTTTTCTGGCTGACATCAATAATTCTACTGCGCGCCTGATTTGTCCCGGATGCCCCTTTGTCACAGGTTTATAAGAGCGCATTTCAACACTGTCAGGATAAGAGTACTCTGCGACATCCGCCGTTATATCCTTGGGTATATCAACCACAACAGGACCCGGTCGCCCTGTGGTTGCGACATGAAACGCCTTTTTGATCGTCATGGCCAGATCTTTCACATCTTCGACCATGAAATTATGTTTTACACAGGGACGTGTGATACCAACATTATCAACTTCCTGAAAAGCATCATTACCGATCAGGTGACTGGGTACCTGACCTGTCAGAACCACCATTGGAATGGAATCCATGTGAGCCGTAGCAATACCGGTAACGCAATTTGTCGCACCCGGACCTGAGGTGACAAGAACAACACCGGGTTTGCCGGTTGCGCGTGCATAACCATCCGCCGCGTGTGTTGCTCCCTGCTCATGACGTACAAGAATATGCTTAACAGTATCCTGCTTGAAGATCGCATCATAAATATGCAGCACTGCACCACCAGGATAGCCAAAGACATACTCAACGCCCTCATCAGCCAGCGCCTTCAGTAATATCTCCGCACCTCTTAACTTTTCACCCACTTAAATTCACCCTTAAAATACACCAGTTTTGCCTGACTCCCGTCAGATTCAGTTCCACCAGCTTCCCTGAAATCAGGAACGATAATTGCTTAAGCTTTCTTAAAAACGATAGAAACTTATAAACGAATAGATCACCCCGCGAATGCTTTCACAGGGGTAATCGCCTATTTTGACTGAAATTTATCCTTCAGGTCAATATTTGTCGTTAAATAATTTGGATGCTGATCTCATGAAAACTGACAATTCTCCAAAAGCTGGAATAGCCCTCCCAATGCTATTGCTAACCCTGTTCATTTCCACGTTAGTAACGACACCTTCTGTTGCCAGGGGTATCTTCAAATGTGTTATGCCTGATGGAAACATCGAATATACACAATCTCCATCTGAAGAATGTAAAAGCCAACAGATAAAAATTAAAGGTGGAAATGCTGATCAATCCGCAATCGATAAGCTCAATGAAGATAAAAAAAGAGCCAGGCTTGCTGCCGATCAAAAGAAAACCGAGCAGCAGAAACAAAAGGACAAGCAGCGAACTGAAAAAGAAATGGAAGAGTATTGTCAAAGTCTCAGGGATAATCTCGAACAAATAACAATCGCAACCCGGGTATTTGAAACGGATGATCAGGGCAACCGTACTCGTCTGACCGAAGAGCAACGCCAGGAAAGAATCAAAGAAAACGAAGAAAAACTTGCCGACCATTGTCGTTGATCGCATCTTCACTATCATTTGTTGTAGAATTCGCCGTTCGACAATTCACGACCGTAAACAACAATGCGATTATCAAA
>JALSSM010000227.1 GCA_026984275.1 Gammaproteobacteria bacterium | reverse complement strand
GACGATCAACATGCTTTTGATACGCCCAGTTTATACACAATCGATCATCCAGAATTTCCAAATGTACTCTGTTTCACACCTACCTATGCTGGTCAGGCATTTACCGGTGAAACAGTTGAAGTTTCTGGTTTGATTGAAGAATCAGTTGATGGAGAGGATAGACGACTCATTGTTGGCTCGAGCAGGGAAGCCTCAGGCGAATACATAAAGGTAATTAAGGGTCGATACAGTTAAATATCGACCCTCTGTAAAATCAGGCAGCGAGTGAATCGAGACCCGAATTAGTTTCGAGCAAGGCAGGTAATTTCTCAGCTAACTGATCTTTTTCAAGACTTAACTTGCCAAGAACGTCTACCGGAAAAGTTTCCATCATATCTTCGAGACTCAGGTTATCTCGTCGACACTCACTCAAATATCTGGCGATATGTACAACAGAAGCTTCAGTTTTAGTGTCTATAAACGTCAAAGGTTCAGAACATTGAGCAACTGTCTGGACTAATTCTTCAGGAAACTTCCAGCGTCTACAGAGTTCCGCACAGACTTCTGAGTTTGTAAAGCCTAACTGTTCTTCTTCAACTTGAGAGCGTTGTTTCCCCGACTGTACCTGACTTTCGATTTCCTTTGCAATTTCCTGGGCGCCCATATGAATTAAAACTTTGCCAAGATTACTGATCAGCCCTGCAGTAAAGACCGTCTCGCTATCTGCATTTATCTCATCAGCGATCCACTTGGCATAGGTTGCAGTACGAAAACTATCTGACCAGAAAGTTTTAATATCGAAACCTTCAATTTCAGGGACTGAAGAGACAATACCAGATGCAATGACCAATATTTTGAGTTGTTTCATGCCTAACATAACCACAGCATCTTCGATTGAACCAATCTTTCGTGAAAGGCCAAAATGGGCGGAATTAACCAGTCGTAAGACTTTCATTGAAATCACTTGATCTTTGGAAACATTTTTGGTGACTGTGTCTATATCGAAATCAGGATCATTAAGTTGGATGATTAAATTACGAACAACTTCGGGAACTTGAGGTATTTTATAAACCTGGTCAAACAACTGATTCATTTCTATTGGCATGGCGATACTCCGTTGATTATCTGTGAGCTTCTCGAATAAAGTTAGATTATTCAGACTTCAATATTTGTTTCGGCATTAAACAGGAATACTTTAAGGATTATTGAGCTGGAGTTGACCAGTTATTTTTTGTCAGGCAATCGTCGCTATTTATTGATCTGATCAAGATCTTTGATTCTTTGCAGCCACCATTCGGCCTGATCTTTTGTATCACTATTATGGACTGCAAATTCAAGCGCTGCCTGGGATTGCTGGAAGCTTTTTTCATGGAATAACGCTATCCCAAGAAGTAGCTGGGCATAGCTGTGTTGTTGTAGATGACCTTTAGATATCGCTTTTTGTAGATTTGTGATTGCCTGCGGATAGTTTTCCAGATCAAAATAGAGTTGTCCTGCCCGGTAATAGAGATTGCCATCTCCCGATAATTTTGCAGCTTCATTGAAAACCATGGCTGCTTTTTCAAATTCCCGTGCCTGGAACCAGCTATCACCCAGTAATTTCAGGTTGGAAACATCTCTTGGAAATTGCCCATTTTCCAATAATCTTTGCAGTAGATTCGCCGCTTTATAAGGCATTTCCAGATAGCGATACATATTGATCAGTTGTTTGATTTCATCACTGCTCAACAAGCCTTTTGTATGCATCAGCTCCATTGTTGCCAATGTTTTTTTATCGTTATCTGTATGTTGCCAGGTGGCCAGTAATTGCTGCCAATAGCTTTTATTGTCTGGATTTATACGCAACATTTTTTCCAGCAACAAGGCAGCATTCTGGTATTGTCCTGTTTTCAGATAGCTACTCAACAATAATTGATGCCATGTTTCATCATAACGACTACTCAGATTGATGACATTTGTTGCATAAGGAATCGCTTTTTCATATTGGCCTGATTCATAAAAGGCTGTACCAGCGAGTATATAGGCATCAAGAGAAGGATTTGATTCGGTTTTAATCCAGCGATCAAAATAACGCAGTCCCTCCTCATAATTTTTCGTGAAGATCAACAATTGAGCGAGATTGAACTCAATATCATGCGCTACATTGTAGGGCAGGGCATTTGAGCTTAAGGCCGTCTTAAAGGCCTGTATGGCTGCCGGATAATCATTAACGGCGCTATAGGCATAACCAAGTGTTTGCTGAGTGACAGCGGCATCGTAGGGCTTATTCTGGACTTTGGGAATGAGTTGCTGTAGTCGTTCAATCGCATCGCCTGCCTGACCTGCATCCAGAAGCTTGTTAATCTCTGAAAGTTTCTTCCAGTTTTTTTCACTTAATAAATATTGTTTGTCATTTTCAGCAAAAACCAATTGCGTAATACACAAACCAACGAGAAGAATTATTGAAAAAAAGCGACGATGTTTCATCATTTAAAGTTGAATTTAATATCCTGTCGAGCTCGTCTGGTGACTGGTTTTCCATTGACTATTTTAGGCTTGAACTTCCAGCGTTTAATGGCTCTCAAAACGGCCTTATCAAATATCTTTGGTGGATCTGATTTAATAATGACAGGATCGGTGACCGTTCCTTTGGTTGTGATGGTAAATTCAACTGTAACAACACCCTTAATTCCTGCACGTAAAGCTCTGGGTGGATACTTCGGCTTTGAGCGATAGGTTGGAATAACGTCTGTTTCTATGGTCGGTTCCTGCGGTTCCACGGGGCCTGCTTCCTGAGTCACTTTTTC
>JALSSM010000226.1 GCA_026984275.1 Gammaproteobacteria bacterium | reverse complement strand
CATCAAGTGGAAAATGTTTCATCAGATCGGCGTTAAGTTTGGCTTTAGGTAGCCCCTGTTCATCCATGTCGATACGCTTGAAATCCCACATAATAGAGTCAGGCTCACCCCGATCTTTGATTTTAACCGACTCTTCTTCCTGCAAAGAGTCCTGGATCCAGCTGGTCAGTACCAATAACAACAGCAGGACTAAAACAGTTGCCCAGCGGATCATCGTCAGTCCAGATACTGTCTTTGGAAACCTTCCAGCAAACCCTGAGCATCCATCACCAGATCACAGATTTCACGAACGGCTCCTCTGCCGCCACGTTTCTGCGTACAAAGATCAGCCTGTTGCCGAATAAACGGATGAGCATCTGCAACAGTAATGCCCAGACCGACACGCTTGATCACAGGTAGATCCGGCAGGTCATCACCCATGTAAGCAGCCTGATTAGCTGACAACCCGGTATCAGTAAGAATCTTTTCAAACACGGCAAGCTTATCGCTACATCCCTGATACACATGTTTTATACCCAGTTCACGCATCCGCAATTCTACGATCTGTGACTGGCGTCCGGTAATAATCGCCAGTTCAAAACCGGCGTTGAGCAACATCACCAGCCCCTGCCCATCCTGTGTATAAAAAGACTTGAATTCTTCACCCTGATCGCCAAGGATCAGCCGACCATCAGTCAGAACACCGTCCACATCAAAAGCGACCAGTTTGATCTGACTCGCTCGCTCCCTGATCACATTTTCATCCATCAAATCACCCCTGCCCGTAATAGATCATGCATGTTGAGCACACCTTTGAGCGTTTGATCATCATCGATCACCAGTAACGCATTAATCCGGTTTTCCTGCATTAAATGCAAGGCTTCCGCTGCCAGCATGTCTTCGCTGATCGTCAGGCCGCCGGTGGTCATGACCTCGCTCATTTTCGCCTGATGCACATCAACGCCATTATCGAGGGCACGGCGCAAATCACCATCGGTAAAAATACCCAGCACTTTTTTCTCTTTATCAACAACAGTTGTCATACCAAGACCTTTTGCAGACATTTCTACCAGCGCATCACCCAACAGTGAGTGTTCGTTTACCATAGGCATTTCCTGATCGCGATGAATCACATCACCGACGCGCAACAGTAATTTTTTACCCAGAGAGCCACCGGGATGTGACAGTGCAAAATCATTGGCATTAAAACCACGTTCTTCCAGTAAAGCAATCGCCAGCGCATCCCCCATGGCCAGCGCGGTGGTGGTGCTGGAAGTCGGAGCAAGCCCTAACGGGCAGGCTTCATTTTCGACACTGACATCAAGATTGACATTAGCAGCCTGAGCAAGCGTGGAGTTTGCGTTTCCAGTCAATGAGATCAGCGGAACGCCCAGTCGTTTGATTATCGGTAATAAAATCGAAATTTCCTGTGTTTCACCCGAATTCGAAATGGCCAGTACCACATCTTTCGGAGTGATCATCCCCATATCTCCATGACTGGCTTCACCTGGATGAACAAAGAAGGCCGGGGTGCCTGTACTGGCCAGTGTCGCGGCAATCTTGCCACCAATATGCCCTGATTTCCCCATCCCCAGTACCACAATGCGGCCTTCACAGTCCAGTAAAAACTGGCAGGCATGTGCAAAGTCCAGGTTCATACGTTTTGCCAGATCAGACAGCGCTCTGGCTTCGGTATCGACAACCGCAAAACCAAGAGAGAGCAGACGTTTAAGTTTGTCTTTTTGAGTCATAATGATTGGCCTGATCGAAACAGAATCAACTGATAGATCACAAAAGCTGACAGTAAAATAACACCATGAACTTTCGTGATCTTACCCGCCTTGCGAAAACCGTATGACATGAAAAACATCAGTGCGCTGAGAAATAGCATAATCGGAAAGTCCCGGGTCAGCACTTCCCGGCTAACTTCTGACGGTCGAATAAGGCCGGGCATGCAAAGAACAGCCAGCATATTAAACATATTAGAGCCAATAATATTACCCAGCGCCATGTCCTGTTCACCTTTGATCGCGCTCATCAGTGAAGCGGCAAGCTCAGGTAAACTGGTCCCAATCGCAACGATGGTTAAACCAATGATCAGATCGCTAACTCCCAAAGCCTGTGCAATCTCTACCGCGCCACTGACCAGTGCCCGAGAACCCACCAGAAGCAAAATTGAACCCAGCACCAGCCAGAAGAGTGCCACTTTTGCCGGTAATTCTTCTTCCAGTTCCTCTTCAAACTCAAGCTTGACCGGATCAAAAACAGAAGAATGTTTACTCAGATAAATAGTGACACCGATCAGCGTAAAAACACCCAGCAGCAAGATTATTCCATCCAGGCGGCTCAAATTCCCGTCCAGCATCAGACCATAGGCCAGGAACACAGCGATAAACATCAAAGGAAATTCACGTTTAATGGTTTGAGAGTGCACAGTTAAGGGAGCAATCACAACGGTTGCACCAAGAACCAGGGCAATATTGGTAATATTTGAACCAACAGCATTACCGATCGCAAGACCCGTAGCACCATCCAGTGCCGCCACACCGGCGACCAGCATTTCTGGTGCTGATGTCGCAAAGGCAACAATGGTCAATCCAACCATCATCGGTGACATCCCCAGATTACGCCCAACACCCGCTGCGCCAATGACAAAACGATCAGCACCATAGGTCAGGAGCACCAGGCCCAGTAAAACGGCAAGAACACTTATCAACATAGACTCATTATCTCATTATTGTGAGAATTTTTTCCTCCCGCGGAAGATTGAATAATAATAAAAACTCGCGGCATG
>JALSSM010000225.1 GCA_026984275.1 Gammaproteobacteria bacterium | reverse complement strand
CTAATTGTGGTTCAAGGTGGTTTAATCCATGTTGGAAAAGGTATTTTCCTGCAAGGGACAGGAGGGCTTTATCTTCACCCCCCATGCGACGGGCTTTGCCACCGGCCAATATAACGCCGGTAATACTTATAGATTGTTTACACGCAACCTTCTTGGTCATGTGGTTAAATTCTCCAGTCAATTATTTGTAAATCTATTCCAATAGTGAGAAATATTTATTATAATTTAGATAGTTATAGTATACTCTTACTAAAGGATGTTAACTTTAGGAGCAAACTAATGATTTCAAACAAGATAAATAAACTTCATTTCCTTCTTATGACAGTATTGCTGCTATGTGCCTTTGGTAAAGCCAGTGCTGAAAGTCAATCACAAAATTATACGGTACAACCGGGTGATGTCTTACATGTTGCCGTCTGGAAAGAAGAAGATCTAACGCTCGATGTTCTGGTTCGTCCAGATGGTCACTTTTCATTCCCACTGGCTGGTGATATTAATGCGAATGGAAAAAATGCGCAGCAGATCACCGTTGAATTAGCGAAAAAAATTAAAAAGTATATACCGGATCCAGTTATTACCGTATCCGTCGTTCAAATACTCGGGAACAAGATTTTTGTCATCGGTAAGGTCAATAACCCCGGTGAGTTTATCATGAGTCATGATATCGATGTGATGCAGGCGATGAGTATGGCCGGTGGTGCATCAACTTTTGCCGGACTGAACAAGATTAAAATTCTGCGTAGAGACAATAAAGGCAAGCAAGTTGCTATTCCTTTTAAGTATGCAGATGTAGAAGCCGGTCGGAATCTTGAACAGAATATTTTGTTACAACCAGGGGATGTGGTTGTCGTTCCATAAGCGTATAATACCGACAAATTTTCAGGGGAGAGTTAGATGAAAGTCAAAACGGGTGTTCCATTTCTCATTATGGTAACGTCACTATCGCTTACTGCGCAGGCGGCGGAGTACTCAGTGACTCCGTTTGCTTCGGCAACGACACAAGTAGATACGAATAAAAGACTGACAGTTCAGAATGCTGATACAACATTTGGTATGTTGTTTGATGCTGGAGCGCTTTTTAGCAGAGAGTCAGAAGAAACTATTATCACGGCTACTCCCCGAATCGCTATTTCAAGATTTTCAGGTGACGGAACTGGTTTTGACCAGGACTCGGAAGATTATTATTTTGATCTGAATGGGAATCACCGTTTCAATGAACGGCTCTCGGCAGGTGGTTTTTTCAGCTATGCCAATGTTGGCGTTGTTGGTGCGGAGCTGGAGGATGTTGGCTTGGTATTGGGCAATAGTGATATTTTTGCAACGGGTGAACTATTCGTCCCCGAAAACTTTTCCCGACAGACAATGAGTTTTGGTCCTAACATGACCTACAGCTTTTCTGAAAGAGACAGTCTCACGCTAGGTGCCAGTTTTACCGATGCAACCTATGATCGGCAGGATACCGGGCTGGCTGATTATACTAGCTATTCACTTAATGCTTCCTGGACAAGGCAAGTCAGCATCACCGATCAGTTTGTCGCTTCAATTTTCGCATTAAACCAGGATTCTGAACTTGATTTTCTCGTTAGAACCAGTGTTGGGCCTGATCCGTTATCGTTGATTGATGAATATGATCAGGTCGGTTTTTCATTGGGTTATGTCAGATCTTTTAGTGATACATTGACAGGAAAAGTCACTGTTGGTGCAAGAAAGACTGACGGACAATTCCCTGATCTGATTGACTTTGATATTAATCTTTCGGCTGAATCCGCTGCTTTGATAAATCCAAATACCGGTCTGCCAGTCGGTGCAGTCATAAATAGGCTGGATCCATTATTAAATAATCAGGATTTTCTAAGGGCCAACCCAGAGTTCCTGGCACGTAGTCGTACGGTCAACAGGGTATATAAACAAGGATCGACAAATGGTACAGGACTTGTACTTGATATCAGCGTAGAAAAGCTCTTGTATGAAACAACAACACTTACTGCAGGCTTATCCAGATCGTCAATACCAACTGGAAGAGGTTTGACAGAAAGGGATGAGTTTTATCTCAATGGAACTCACCTATTTTCGGATCGCCTGACAGGAAAAGGCAGTTTTCGTTATTTTTCAACTCAATCAGAATCTGAACAGACGTTGGCAGCTTTCAATGTTCCAACGGATCAGATCCGTCTTGAAGCCGGTTTAGATTGGCGTTGGACAGAGTTCTGGACAGTTTCTGGCGGATATACATATGCTCAACGTAGCTCAGAAAATTCAGATACTGCCAGTGGACATGGTGTGTTCGTTACAGTTGGATATAACGGAAACAAATACGCTATATCAAGATAAAATCTGAACTAATTAAAAGGTTCTGTCTCTGTAAGAGGGCGTCCTGAACGGTATTTCACAAGAAGGCCTCTGGTTTTACAAAGGTTGTCAAAAAAGAAACAATCCATAACACCTTCCCACTCATAACGTCTGGCGATCATCCATATGATATGAGATTCTTTTCACGCTTTCATTTGAAGGTAAGCCATATCAGTTTTTTTAAAGATAAGGTTTGATGTTAATTCTTCAATTAAGATCCTATAATATTGAATTACGTCACAATATTTAACATTGACCTGACTAATCGTATTGGTAGGATGATGAAGGGGAATTTGGAATAATTATTGCTTATCAATACGTTACGGTATAAGTGCTGATTGGACATAACTACATTTGATGATGGTGTATTGAATTAATGAATGAAAAGACAATGAATATGAATATGGTAATGGAAGAACACGAAA
>JALSSM010000224.1 GCA_026984275.1 Gammaproteobacteria bacterium | reverse complement strand
TGTTGTCGTAAAGGCGAAGCATCAATGTCGTCACCCACTTCTTGATCAACGCGTTCATAGGAAGTAATCGAAGCGTATTGAATGCCATTATGCTGGTAATCCATAAACAAACTCGTACCCAGGATGTTCACGGTTTTTTGATCACCTAATGAATAGCTTGTATCGGTGGCAAAAGGATCATCATCCGGATCAAAATAGCCCAGAAAATCGGTACATGCACCTTCTGATCTAAACCCTTGCGCGACGGGTGCGCAGGGCTCTGTTCCCGTTAATGGATCAACTGAACCGATGTGTTCATAAGGCAAGCTGTCCTGACGAATTCGGCCGGCACGGAATTCCAGTGTCGCATCGAACTGATCGTCAGGTTGCCACCTTATGCGACCTCTTGCAGCTAATGTGTCAATATCGCCCATTGTTTTTCCTGTGAAACGATTGTCGATATAACCGTCTGATCGCTGTTGAGTATAGAAAGCAAAGCGTCCTGCTGTTGATTCAGACAGAGGACCACCCACCGCAATCTCTGATTCCAGGGTTTGAAAACTACTGAAACCTAAACGGAAAAATTGATCTGGTGTGAATGATGCTTTTTTTGTTTTTATAAGCAATGCACCGCCTTCTGAATTCCGGCCATAGCGTGTTCCCTGTGGGCCTTTTTCAAGCAGCACATCTTCAATATCAAAAAACGGAAAAGCCAGCATCGGGCCGTAGGAGAGATAACGCCCGTCAACATAAGTTGCAACCGGACTTGAACTATTCGGACGGATTGAAGCAAGCCCGACACCCCGTAAGGTAAGCTGGTAGTTACCATTCAGGACTTGCTTGTTCAGCAACCCTGGGATTTCTGAGGCAAGATCAGGTATATCATTAATATGATTTTCGCGAAGATTTTCTGAGGTTAAAAAAGTTCTGGAGACAGGAAGATCCTTAACTATTCTACTGACGCTTTTTTCTGTGACTTCTAAGGTGTTGAGATAGGTGGGGGCTTCTCGGGGTTTATTCTGGGAAGTGCTGTCAGCTGAGAGAAGAGGAGTATCAAAAATTAAAAATAATAACGACAGAACTTGAATGATTTTCAAATGATCGAAAGTACAATGATGCACATGCAAATTATTTTGCATGCCATTTCTGAATACACACAGGCACCCACCTTTTATTGTTGTTGATCAGCTCTGATGGCCGATTATTTTAATTGTTCATACGGCTTTTATTCGATCAGTTCTTACCTCTTCCAGTGCTCGAAAGTTCCAAAATTAATTTGACCAGTTCTGTCTGTCGATGCGTATCCGTTTTACTGAAAATAGCCTTCAATTGATTACGCACTGTATGAATACTGGTCTGATTTGTAGTTGCAATTTCTTCTAAACTATTCCCATTCGCAATTGAGGTGGCCACCCTGGTCTCACTCGGAGTCAGTCCATAGAGCTCTGTCAGGAATGCCTGATAGGCCGGGATCTCTGCACTCATATCACTGATCAACATCATTGCACAGGCTGAGCTGGGCAGAGGTAAGGAAACATTTTCCCTTGAATGGACGGGAGAAATCATGATAGATAATGGTTTTGTTTGTCCGGTATTGCCATTTTGGCCAAGCAATAAACTACCGCCGCCTGATGTGTTTTTTCCAAAACGGCTCAATATGGTTTGTCTGAGCAATTGATCAAGCTTCACATTTTCAGAATGAGACTGACAGTCGATCCCCTGATGACTTAATGTGATCAAAGGGTGATTAGCGATCATTCTTTCTGCAGAAGTATTTATAAAAATTGGTTTGCCCAGTGAATCAAACAGGATCACACCCTGCTTTAGCTGCTGCATGGATTCATACAGAGCATTGTTCAGTTGTGACAGGCCAACAAGTTTTTGCGAGATCTTCTGGGCACGTTGAAGATGCGGAACTAACTGTTGTAAAGCGGAGAGTGTCGCTGCATCAGCAAAGGGCTGTCCTATTGCCTTGTGTAGAGCAACAAAAGAACCACTGTTTTTAGCGGGGTCAAAAACACAGCAGACCATCTCATCGACACCCAGGCTCTTTATCTGAAAATCATGATAAAACTCATCACCAATCGCTGATATTAATGACTTTTTATTCGGTACAGCCTGGACAGTAGAAAAGAATTTATCATAACTCGCATGTTTTTCAGCGAAAGTAAAACAACTATCTAATTCATAGTAGTAATCAAAATACTGAGCCATAGCTCCAGAGTCTATATTTTCATTGACTAAAACTGGGAATTGATTTTCTGGTGATTGGAAAAGAACACAAACAGACTTACTGTTGGTCAATGATCGTATTTCAGAAAGAAATACAGACCACCGTTCTGGCTCTAATGCTGAGTCATAGATCATGCTGATCAGATCAGGTATTTTTGAATGCAGCGCGACTTTTTTCATTTCCCTTACACCTCTTTTTATTATAGTTTCAGGAAATCTTTAACCGGGTAATAACTCAGCCCTCTTATCAAGTATAGCCTATATGGGTTATAAATATACTTTCAGGGCAACTTTCCGAGAATAAAAATTATTGCTTTGTACATACAAATAAAGCTACAAAAAGATTTTTATCATTGAAGAAATGATAAAAATCCTTATAAGAGAAGAAGGATGAAAAATAACTGAAGAAGAAACGAGGTTTAAACCGTACGATTTTAGCTTTATTTAGAATAATATTATTTTTCTTTTAACATCCCTCGAAGCGTAACAACCTTACTCGCTGCTTTTTTAAGCCGCCCTTCACCTTTGTGTAATATCGCATTCAAATTTTCCAGACGGGTTTCGA